>JAHEAK010000413.1 GCA_024642805.1 Kofleriaceae bacterium
GTCGAGAAGCGAGAGATTCATCTTGTCCTCGGCATCGGCAAAGATGCGCAGATTGACGATCTTGCTGGCGATGAGCTCGACATCACTTTCGCCATCTCCCGGACCGGCCCCGATCAGCACTACGAGTCCCTTGCCGATGGCGCCAAGGATCTGGCCATCGACGCTGACACTGGCTTCCGACACTCGCTGTAAAACCGCTCGCATGGGCAGTAGTCTACTGAAATTACAGGAAAAGTCGAGCAGGCAACCCGGCGGAGCCCTGGGAGGTCCAATGGGTGCATGGGCTGCCCCGCCGGGGTAGGATGCGCCACCGATGATGCTCCGACTTTCACTTGCTGTTTCACTGCTCTTCCTCGCCGTGGCCTGTGGCGATCAGATTGGTGACTCGTGCAGCCTGAGCACCGACTGTTCGTCGACGGGCGATCGCATCTGCGACACCAACAGCCCTGGCGGCTATTGCACGATCATTGGTTGCGACGTCGGCACCTGCCCGGATGAAGCCGTGTGTGTGCGTTTCTTTCCCGTGACCAGCTCCAACCGTCCTTGCGATCCGGCTACCGAGGATCAGGGGGCCAATGCCTGTACGGCCGACGAGGTCTGTACCTTCAGTGGAACCTGTGCTCCGAGAAACTCTGAAGTTCGCTTCTGTATGAAGACCTGTGGCGGAGATGGCGATTGTCGCGATGACTACGAGTGTCGCACGACCGAGCTCATGAAGGAGCACGGCGGCGAGCCCGTTCCTGAGTCAGGCGAAGCGACCGGCAGCAAGACCACCCGCTTCTGCGCCACGGCTCCTTGATCGTTTGCGCTTGATCGCTTGCGCTTGATTGCTGGCTCGCTTGCGTGGCGTCCTCGGCTCGGGCTAGCTTGCGCCGGTGAAGTCACCCTGGCGCATGGGCGTGTTGGCAAGCGCCCTCCTGTGCGCGCTGCTCTGCACGCCGGCGATGGCTCTGGCCTCACCGCTGGAGCTCTACGGTTTTGGCGCCCGATCATCGGCGATGGCTGGCGGAGGCGTGGCTAGCGCGCACAGCTTTGATTGCGTGTATCTCAACCCCGCCGGTCTGGGGCCGCTTCGCGAAAAGTACGTGGCTGGTGGGCTGTCTTTCGGAAAGCTCGATCTGCGCCTCAACGGTCAGGCTTCGGGCGGAGATGACACCCTTGCTACGACCTTCGGTCTGGTCGTGCCACTGCCGCTCAAGGGCTCGATGCGCGATCGCCTCACCCTCGGCCTTGGCATCATCGTGCCGCAAAACGCCGTCGCCCGAGCCAGAGCGCCCGCCATCGGCGAGCCGACCTTTGCCCTCCTCGACTCGCGCTCGGAGGTGGTCGGTATCCAGGTGGCCATGGGCTATGTGCTCGGTCCACGCATGAGCATCGGCGCGGGCGTGTTGGCGCTCGGCACCCTGGTTGGCGCGATTCAAGTCGATGTCGATGGTGCAGGACGCTTCATCACCCGCTCGGAGCAAGAGCTGCGCAGCGATTTTGCGCCCGTCCTCGGTCTGCGCTACCGACCGCGTGACGAGCCTTGGCGCACGGGGCTGAGCCTGCGCGGGGCTTCGAGCGCCGGCTTCGACGTCGAGGTCAACAACACCCTGGGCACCAGCTTGCCCCTGTCCTTGCCGCCTCTGCGACTGGTCGGCGTGCCGCAATACGATCCAGCCAGCCTTTCCGCCGAGCTCGATTACGAGCTCGTGGCGGGCGCGAACATTGCCCTGCAGCTCGATTACAAACACTGGAGCGCCTTTCCCCGACCCACCAACAATCCGCTGGCCACCGGTGAGGTGCTCGCCGAGCCCGACTTTCACGACACCCTGGTGCCGCGTCTGAGTGGCGAGTGGCGCCAAGCTCATGGTGCCGTGCATCTGGCCGCGCGCGCGGGCTACGCTTTTATCTACTCACCGGCGCCAGAGATGAGCGGCGCACAGAGCCTGGTCGACAACCACCGCCATCTCTTGGCCACCGGCCTGGGCGTCGACTTTCCAGACAGCGACTTTCCCTTTCAGATAGACGCCTGGATGCAAGTGCATCAGCTCATCGCGCGCACGCACAACAAGGACGCGCAGCAGGTCGTCGACAGCGGGGCCATCGACTCCATTCGCGGCACCGGTCGCATCATCATCGCCGGAGTGACCCTGGGAGTGCGGCTATGAGGCGCGTCACAGCGCTGGCGGCGGTGGCCCTGCTTGCCCTTAGCGGGCGCGCCCATGGCAATCCGCTCACCATGTATGGTTCGGGGGCGCGCGGCGTCGGCATGGGCGGCGCGCAGACCGCCGCCTCCCGCGACAGCAGCGCCAACTTCTACAACCCGGCACTCCTGGCTCGTCTGCCCCATCTCGAGATCGATGTCGGCTATCGCCTGACCCTGCCCGACCTTCGACTCAACGATCACTCTCTTGGTGTCGACAGCACA
Organism: Kofleriaceae bacterium; assembly: GCA_024642805.1. Taxonomy (GTDB): domain Bacteria; phylum Myxococcota_A; class Polyangia; order Haliangiales; family Haliangiaceae; genus NORP324. The sequence goes on from JAHEAK010000413.1 coordinate 2,411, forward strand.
CGCGGCACGCGCATGTCACTGGCCATGCCAGGGCAGCTGGGCGGCGTGCATTTGGCCACGGGCCTCTCGGTTTACTTGCCCGATCAGCAGCTCACGCGCATTCGTTCGCTCAGTCAGGAGCAGCCGCGCTTTGCGCTCTACGACAATCGCGCCCAACGTATCTTCCTCGGGGTCAACCTGGCCGTCGCCATCGGTGACAAGCTCAGCCTGGGCGCTGGCCTGGGTTATCTGACGGCGACCAGCGGCAGCGTCACCTTGCTTGGTCGCGTCGGCTTTCCCGATGCCGCTGATTCCGATCTGCGTCTGTCCATGGACGTCGACGTCAAGCGGCTGGTCTATCCCAGCCTCGGTATCGCCTACCAGCTGCGACCCTGGTTGCGCGTAGCGGGCGCGTTCCGGGGTGGCCTGCAGCCGATTACCGATCTGAGTGTCGACATCCAAGGCGACATCGGTTCCGCGCAACGCGATCCGATCGTCGAGGATGCCGCCGTGCACTTGCGAACGGTCTCGCTCTCGCACTTTCAACCCGCCGAGTTTTGTCTTGGCCTCGAGGCGCGCATCAGTTCGCGGCTGACGCTTGCCAGTGATCTGGCACTGCACCGCTGGTCCAAGTTCCGCAATCCGGCTGCACTCCTCGAGAGCGAGCTCGAGCTCGGCGAGTTCAACGAGTTTCTCAAGGTGCCCGAGCCGCTGCTTTTGGCAGCGACCAGCTATCACGACATCTTGATTCCTCGCATGGGTCTGGAGTGGTTGGCGCACAGCTCTGCTCGCCGCGATGTTCATACCCGCGTCGGCTATAGCTACGAGCCATCACCCGCCCCGGAACAAATCGGCGTGACCAACTTCGTCGACAACGACAAGCACACCGCATCCCTTGGTGCAGGCTTGACCATGCGCGAGTTTGGGCCTTTTCTCTCGCCGCTCTCTCTCGATGCCAGCGTGGCTCTGGCGCTCTTGCCAAGCCGCTCGCACCACAAGCTCAGCCCCATCGATCCCATCGGCGACTATCGCTCGTCGGGGAGCATCTGGCAGTTCTTCATGACCTCGAGGTTTCGCTTTTGATGACGATTACAAGCGCAACGCGCGTCGACACCAGTCGCTCTCTTCGGGCTCCTAGACCCGCCCTGAGGGCGTTTCTAGTGTACGTGGCCTTGGCATCGGCAAGCACAGCCTGTGGACTTGGTCTCTTTGCCGACGAGGGTGGCGGCGCCGACAACTTGCCGCTGCGAGGCGCTGGCCCCTACCGCGTGCAGGCTCCCGACTTCGACACGCCCGCCGATGAGCCCTACGTGGTTGCGCAGCCGATCGTCAGCCTGCTCGACCCAGCCGTGCTCGGCGACGAGATCCAAGGCTACGAAATCTTCTATACCCGCATCGAAGATCAAAGCAGTGAGATCTGGCAGGTGGAACTGCCCAGCATCGATCAACTGCCTTCGAGTGCGCCGCAGCCGGTTCTCGCCGCCGACGCCGATTGGGAACAAGGAGTGGTTGCGTCACCCTCCCTCTTCGTCGATGGCGAGGCCAGGCTTCTGTACTATCGCGGTGGCGTCGATCAGCGTGCGATTGGCCGTGCGCGCTCCGAGGGGCCAGGGCAGCCCTTCGTGAAAGATCCAGGCAATCCACTCTTCGCGGGCGACGATCCCTTCCTGGCCAAGAGCGGTGAGCGAAGCTTCTTGGTCTATTGCGATCCCGAGCATCGCCGAATCTACCTGCGCGAGAGTGAGGGCGACGACGAGTTCGGCGAAGCGCAAGAGATCCTGGCCCGTCGCACCGGCAGCGAGCTTGCCTTCGATCGCCTGGCGGTGTCGGCGCCGGCCCTGCTCATCACGCCCACCCTGGAGGGCTCTCTGCATTTTGGTCTCTTCTATGCGGGCACGACGCGCAACCAGGCCGACGAGGCGGTCGAGGCCATCGGCTATGTCGCTCGTTTCGAGGGCGAATCGTGGCAGCGATTCTTGAAAGGCACGGCCATTGTCGACGCCGGGCCTGCAGGAGCCGGGGGACCAGCGCCAGTAATTGGTGTTTCGAGCGCTACACTTTTCTTTCACCAGCCCCGACAAGGGCGCGGGCGCATTGCGGTTGCACTCGCACCCTAGGCGTCAGGACGGGTTCGAGCGCACGACTCTCAGTAATTACCTGATTGGCCAGTGATGGGCACAGCAACGCGCGCACATTGCCTGGAATGCGATCTGTGGATCTTGGCATTTCAGCATGATACGTTGGGGTTTCGGGCATGAAGGTTCGATTTTGGGGAGTGCGCGGGTCGTTTCCGGTTCCCGGAAAGGCAACCAATCGATACGGGGGCAACACCTCCTGCGTCGAAGTGGATGTCCGTGGCCACGCTCCGATCATCATCGACGCTGGCACAGGGCTGCGCCACCTGGGCAAGCACCTGGTTAAAGACGTGCTGAGCGAAGGTCGTGGCGTGGTGCACTTGCTGATAAGTCACACCCACTGGGATCACATCCAGGGTTTGCCCTACTTTGCTCCTCTCTATGGCGAGGGCAACGAGATGCAAATCTACGCTCGCCAGCCCGGCGACACGCATCTAGGGGCCGTCTTTGCTCGCCAGAATGATGGGCCCTACTTCCCCGTGCCTCTCGATCAGCTCAAGGCGCGTGTCGACTTCAACGAGCTCCTCGAAGGACAGAACTTTTCTATTGGCGACGTCAAGGTGCGCTGCACCCGTCTGAATCATCCCTGGATTGCGATGGCCTATCGTCTCGAGCACGAAGGCAAATCCATGGTGTACTGCTCGGATACTGCTCCTTTCCGCGACATCTTGCTCGAGCACGAGTTCATCGCGACCCCTCCCGAGATTGGCGCACCCCTGGATCACGAGCAGGAAGTGAAGTTGCGAATGATGCGCGAGCAGCTGGTCGAGCTGTGTCGCGATACCGATTTCCTGATCTACGACACCCAGTTCACGCCCGCCGAGTA
>JAHEAK010000414.1 GCA_024642805.1 Kofleriaceae bacterium
CGGGCGGCGTGCTCGGCGTGTGGTCCTTTAGCGACGACCCGGCTTTCAGCAAGCGCCTTGGCAAGCGCGGCTTCGCGGTGCAGACTCACAAGGTCAGCGCCTCGCGCAAAGGCCGCGGTCGCTTCCATCAAATCTGGACCGCTCGCCGTCCGCGCTAGGCCGCCGGCGACTCGTACAGGCCGCGCTCGCTCCATGGCCAATCGCTCGTAGAGATCGCGAGCGCAGCTGGTCTGGGAAACTAATTTAATATCAATAGATTGCACGATGGGATCGCGACGACGCGCCACCCGAATCGGAGGGAATTGGGCCATGTCTGACCCGAGTTGTAGAGTCGCTGGGTGCAAGGCGCGCGCAATGAACTCCTGCTGCCGATCCTCCGTGAGGTCTGGGGCTATCCCGCGCTGCGCCCAGGGCAGGGCGAGGCCATTGGCGCCTGGTCGGCGGGGCGTGAGGTCGTGGCTCTCTTGCCAACCGGCGGCGGCAAGTCGATGTGCTACCAGCTGCCCGCCCTCGTCGAGCGGCGTCTTGGACGCGGCACGACCCTGGTGATTTCGCCGCTGATCGCGCTCATGCAAGATCAAGTCGACTCGCTGATGGCGCGCGGCGTGATGGCGGCCGCTCTCAACTCGCATCAGAGTAAGTACGATCAAGAGGAGGTTGAGGCCGCGCTGGAGGCCGAGCTGCTCGACGTTTTGCTGGTCTCGCCGGAGCGGGCCGCGCAGCCGCGCTTCAAACGTCTCATCAGCACCTGCGAGATCGCGCTTATCGCCATCGACGAGGCCCACTGCGTCAGCTCATGGGGCCACGATTTTCGCCCCGAGTACATGCGCCTTGGTGAGCTGCGCGAGCTCGTCGATGCGCCCATGATGGCATTGACCGCGACCGCCACGCCGCGGGTCGTCGACGAAATTGTCCGAGGTCTCGGTCTGCGCGATGTCGAGCTGGTGCGCGGCGACTTTGCCCGACCCAATCTGCAGTTCTCCGTCAGTCTTCAGAGTAGTTCTGATAAGCGCCTGGCCGAGATGCAGCAGGTGCTCGAGGACAATGGCCTGCGCGCCTGCGAGACCGTTGCCGCGGAGTTGCGCTCGCGCAACTTTCGCGTCGGCTTCTATCACGGTGGGCGATCCCAGGAGGACCGCTGCAAGGCCCAGCTGGCCTTCGAGGCCGGGCGCACGCGGGTCTTGGTGGCCACCAATGCCTTTGGCATGGGCATCGACTATCCCGACGTGCGGGTCATCGTGCACTGGCAAGCGCCCGGTAGCCTGGCCGCCTACTACCAGGAGGCAGGCCGAGCAAGTCGCGATGGCCAGCCGGGGCACTGTCTGATGTTCTTCTCGGCCGGCGACATGATGCTGCAGCGACGCCTGGTGCGCGACGCCAAGGATCGCGAGCGATCCAACGAGGCGCTCGAGGGCATCGAGGCCTATGCCATGGCCAGCGCCTGTCGACAGCGGCTTCTGTGTGCGCACTTCGATCCCGAGGCTGAGCTTGCCGATTGCGGCACGTGCGATGTCTGTGTCGATATCGATGCCGTGCTGCACAAGCTCGAGTCGCAGCACGAGAGCAAGGGGCCCGTCGAGAAGCTCAGCCGCGATGAGCTCGACACCGTGGTGGCGGCAGTTGGCAATCTGCGCAAGCCGGTTGGCAAGTCCTCCCTGGCCAGGGCTCTGCGCGGCAGCAAGGCCAAGGCGCTGCGCAAGTACGGCCTGCAAAACCTGCCCGAGCACGGTGCGCTCAAAGAGCAGAGCGAAGCCTCAATCGTCGCCGCCATCGGCGAGCTTCTGCGTGAAGGGCGTCTTGCCACCCGCGGGCAGAAGTACCCGACCGTCTGGTTGCCAGACAAAGCCGTGCGCGCCTCCAAGACGGTGGCCGAGACAGACAGGGCCAAGCCCTCGGGTGCAGGCAAAGCCCGCAAGACCCGCTCGGCCGGCAAAGTCAGCAACCTGCGCCGCGCCCTCGAGCTGTACCGCAATCGCACCGCCAAGAAGCTCAGCTGGAAGCCCTACATGGTCATGCACAAGAAGGTCATCGATCAGCTCGACCAGACCCGGCCCAGGAGCCTGCAGGAGCTCTACGAAATCGACGGGATGGGCCCCGCCAAAGTCGACCGATTCGGGTGGGATTTGCTCGATATCGTTCGGCGATACGACAGCCGACCCAGCGCCTAGCACTTTTGCCAGCCAGCGCTGGCGTCGCCTTCACGGAAGCCTTGACCTGGTCGGGTCTGGCGTGGTTGGTTCACGCCGCTATGACAGTCAAGATGGGTATCGTCGGCCTTCCCAACGTAGGCAAATCAACGCTCTTCAACGCGTTGGCCAGTGGCGGAGCGGAGGCGGCCAACTTTCCCTTCTGCACCATCGAGCCGAACGTCGGCATGGTGACGGTTCCCGATGCGCGCCTGGCCCGCCTGGCTGAAATCTATGGCAGCAAGCAGTGCCTCTACGCCACCTTGGAGTTCGTCGACATCGCCGGTCTGGTCAAGGGCGCTTCCAAGGGCGAGGGCCTCGGCAACCAGTTTCTCGCCAACATCCGCCAGACCGACGCCATCGCCCACGTGGTCCGCTGCTTTGAGGATGAGAACATCGTGCACGTGCATGGCGGCATCGATCCGGTTGGCGACGTCGAAGTCATCGAGACCGAGCTCGGCTTGCGCGATCTCGACACCGTGGAGAAGCGCCTGGCCAAGGCCTCCAAGCTGACCCGCGCCGCTGGCAACGCCGCCACTCTCGCCAAGATGGAAGTGGCGCTGCTCGAGCGCGTGGTCGAGCGACTCAACGGCGGGCAGATGGTGCGCGGCATGGAGGTAAGCGACGAAGAGCAGGGCGTCATGCAGGAGCTGCAGCTTCTGACCGCCAAGCCCGTCATCTACATCGCCAATGTCGCCGAGGAGCACGCTGGCAATCCCGAGGAGTCGGAGTACTACCGCAAGCTGGCCGCCCTGGCCGAAGAGCGCGGCTCGCAGGTCATCGCGGTAAGCGCCGCCATCGAGAGCGAAGTGGCGCAGCTGCCTGTCGAAGATCGCGCCGACTTTCTAGAGACCCTCGGCCTGAGCGAGCCGGGTCTCAATCGCGTGATTCGCGCCAGCTACAAGCTGCTCGGGCTCCTGACCTTCCTCACCGCCGGCCCCAAGGAGACGCGGGCGTGGACGGTTCGCGATGGTGCCAAGGGGCCAGAGGCCGCCGGCGTCATTCACAGCGATTTCGAGAAGCACTTCATTCGCGCCGAGGTCATGAAGTTCGAGGCACTCGACACGCTCGGCTCGGAATCCGCGGTCAAGTCGGCCGGCAAGCTGCGCGTCGAGGGCAAGGAGTACGTGGTCGTCGATGGCGATGTCATGAACTTCTTGACGAGTGCATAGAGCATGAAGGACGAGGCCAGCCAGAGCGAGCGAGCGAACGAGCGAGCGCCCCAGCCAGCACCGGAGTCGGCAGCCGAGTCGGCACCCGCGTCAGCACCCGAGTCGGCACCCGAGTCGGCACCCGAGTCGGCGGCGGCTTCTGTGGCCCGTCGCGAAGACAGTGCAGCGTTGGCCGAGGTTGCCGCTCTCGACTTCCAGGTGCGTGTGCAGGCCTCGATCGATCTTCTGCGCGAGATTCGCGACGATCGCCGTCGACTGGCCGACCTCGACGAAGAGCTTGGCAATGAGCTCTTGATGATGGCGGGGCAGGTGGCGCGGCCGGGCCCCTACGCCAAGCGCGAGCTGGCCAGGGAGGTGCGCAAGCGACGTCGACAGAAGTTGCGCCAGGCCGACGAGAGGTTGCTGGCCAACACCGGCATTCGCGCCAAGCGACGCGAGCTTGTCTTCCAGACCCCGAGCTTTGCCACGCCACCTCTGGCCCCCGGGCAGGACATGGCCCAGCTTGCGGACGGTGTATCTACGAATACCACCGATGTCGAGGATAACGCAGAGCGCCTGAAGGCCGAGCGCAACTGCTACGTCTGCAAGAAGGACTTCTCGACGCTGCACTTCTTCTACGACTCGATGTGCGCCACCTGCGCCGAGCTCAATTACGCCAAGCGCAGCCAGACCGCCGATCTGCGCGGTCGCGTCGCGCTCATCACCGGCTCACGGGTCAAGATCGGCTACCAGGCAGCCATCCTGCTCCTGCGCGCCGGCGCCCACGTCATTGTGACCACCCGCTTTCCTCGCGACGCCGCCGCCCGCTACGCGGCCGAAGAGGATGCCGCCGAGTGGATGCATCGCCTCGAGATTCACGGGCTCGACCTGCGCCATACGCCTAGTGTCGAAGCCTTCTGCCGGCACATGTTGGCCACGCAGGAGCGCCTGGACTTCATTGTCAACAATGCCTGCCAGACGGTGCGTCGGCCCGCGGGTTTCTACGGTCATTTGGTGGCCGCCGAGAATCAGCCTCTGGACGCCTTGCCGGAGGCGACCCGGAAGCTCTTGCACTCCTACGAGGCCTTGCGCTCGGGCACCCAGGCCCTGGAGAGTGCCAGCGCTGGCTCTGATGCTATTGGCCTGCACGATCCCGTTGCACTCTCACAGGTCGCCTTGCTCAAAGAAGACCTCGAGAGCAGCCCGCACATCTTCCCGACCGGTCTGCTCGATCAGGATCTGCAGCAAGTGGATCTGCGCCGCATCAACAGCTGGCGCCTGCCGCTCGCCGATGTAAGCACGGTCGAACTGCTAGAGGTGCAGCTGGTCAACGCCGTCGCGCCCTTCGTGCTCAATGCGCGCCTCAAGCCGCTCATGCTGCGCCATGCCAGCAAGGACCGCCACATCGTCAATGTCTCGGCGATGGAGGGCCAGTTCTATCGCAGCTACAAGACCGACAAGCATCCGCACACCAACATGGCCAAGGCCGCGCTCAACATGATGACCCGCACCTCCGCGGTCGATTACATCAAAGACGGTATTCACATGAACAGCGTCGACACCGGTTGGGTCAGTGATGAGGATCCCGCGGAGATCGCCGAGCGCAAGACCCGCGAGCACGGCTTTCATCCGCCCCTTGACATCGTCGATGGCGCCGCCAGGATCATCGATCCGATTTTCTCGGGATTTAACAGCGGAGAGCACCTCTGGGGGCTCTTCCTGAAAGACTACGGTCCAACGCCATGGTAGTGACACGCATCCTGCGCAGCGCGCTGTGGGCGGGCCTTTGCTCGTCGCTCCTTCTGGCCTGCGGTGCTAACGACGCCCCAGCGAGCGCCGATGCGGATGTCCAGGAACTGGCCGACGGCGGCGCCCTCGATGCCTCCGAGCCAGATGCCAGCGTGGGATTTCCGCGCGCCGGCTTTGGCATGTTGAGCGGCGATTGCGACGTGCTCGACACCGAGCTCAGCTCGGCCGAGCCGGGTCTCTTTCACCTGACCATCGATTTCGCC
>JAHEAK010000415.1 GCA_024642805.1 Kofleriaceae bacterium
CTAGAACCACCGAGTTTTAGAACCAGGCTGTGACGCCGGTACCGAGGAAGATGTAGCCCTGCTCGTAGACGCCGGCGTTGAAGGGCGACTCTGCCTGACTGCTCTCACTGTAGATGGGCTGCGCCGGATCTGGCGCGCTGCGATCGGCGACCGCCACTTCCGTGTTGTTGGAACAACCCACATTGCCGGTAGCGGGATTGCAACCACCGTGACTCACCGTGCGCGTGCCCTCGAGAACCGCGCCACCGCTGAGCTCGAAGCGCCATCCGGGAATCTCATAGGCCACGCCGGTGGCGAGAGTCGTGCGCGCCATGCCGTCTTGATCGAGGCGCGTCCAACTCTCGGGGGCCGCCTCGGTGTCATAGGCCGCGCCGGCCCGCAAGTTGAGCTTGGCCGCCTTGACGGGCACGGTGTAGGAACCACCAAGTCTAACGGAGAATACATCTTTGAAGCCGTGCTTGATGATCGAGGTTGGCAAGCGCTGCAAGGTCACCGTCTTGGCATCGACGAGGTTGGCGACATCTTTGGCGGCGCTCCAGTTCTCCCATTGCACATCGAGCTCGACATCGGCGCGCTCCTCGCCCTGGCCGTCGCGCAAGATCCAGCGGCTGCCCAGGGTCGCGATCTGCGGCAACTCGAGTTCGACACAGGTCGTGAAACCGGCCAGCGTGCCACCAGGTCCGCACGCGTAGGGTGCCATGTTGCGTGGCTCGAGAAGATCCAGACCTTCCACTAGTGTGCCTGTGCCAGCCGTCGCGATGCCGATGCCCTTGGCGCGAATCGATGCGCCCGAACGATAGTTTAGTCCCAGCTCCAAGTTGTCGATGGGACGATAGAGGGCGCCCACACCAAAGGCAGGAATGAAGTTGTCCTTAGCCTCCACATCGAAGACGGCATCAAAGCCTTCCCACTCTTCGTAGTTGCGCAGGCCCCAGGTCGAGGAGGTGGCTTTGAGTTGCCCGAAGCCCCACGAGACCCGCGCACCCAGGTCAAGCTTGCTGTTGACGCGATAGGCAACAGCGATCGAAGGCAGGAGCACCAAGACTTCTTGTCGAATGATGTCGTAGCGGCCGGGTGGTGGTGGTGTGTTGGGATCGGCCTCGAGCTGATAGTCGGGTGCGTACTCGCGATCGGGCGAACCGGAGACGGGGGCAAAGATGCCAGCGGCAAAGACGATAGGCAGCTTCAAGCCAAAATCACTGGCGGCCGAGATGAGCGGGACGACGGCAAAGTCACCGAGCGCGACTGCACCGTGTGATTGATTTTCGATCTTCGCGTAGGGCTGGCCAGCGAAGGGCAATCCACCGACCGGGCACTTCGGGTCGGTGCACTCGTCATAGCTACCTTCGCGCACGAAGCTCTGGCTAAAGTTGACCAGGTTGATGCCCAGCTGCAGGACCGTGCCGCTCAGCTTGGCGAGGCCGGCCGGGTTGTGAAAGATGGCCGATGGGTCGTCTGCTTTGGCCGCGAAGGCGCCCGCGCGTGGCTGCGCCTGGCTGCCATAGCCGGGAATGGCCAGCCCGCCAGCATGGGCAGAGCCGCCAAAGAGCAACAGAGCCGTGGTCATGGTGAGTGCGGTGAAACGATTCATCGAAGGTCCTGTGCGTGGTGGTTGCGTTGGGCGACGAGGCGCCCTTGCTTGCTAGCCGTTGGCGATAACTAGTGCGTCTGTTCTTCGCTGCGCCGACGAGCCATGTCGAGGTGAGTCATGATAACCGTGACCGCAACCGGCGTCACGCCGCTGATGCGCGATGCTTGCCCCACCGAGCGTGGGCGCGTGGCACTGAGCTTTTCGACGTCCTCGTTGGAAAGGCCGCGAATGGCCTGGTAGTCGATATTCTCGGGCAGGAGCAGATCCTCGAAGCGCGACAGGCGCTCGGCATCCACTTGCTGGCGGCGCAGATAGCCAGCGTACTTGATCTCGGTCTCCAGGCGCTCGGCGATGTCTGGCGCAAGGCTCGGCACGGTGATGCCTGCCGCCTCGGCGATGGCCGCCAGGTGCTGGTAGCGAATCTCAGGACGCTTGAGCAGCTCTTCCATGGAGGCGCGCTTGTCTTTGATGGCGGCGCTGCCAACAGCGGCCAGCTGATCGTTGACCGCGTCGGTGCCGGTGAGCGAGATAGCCAGCATGGCCTCGCGGGCGCCTTCCAGATCGCGACCGAAGGACTCGAAGCGACTCCAGCGCTCGTCGCTGATGAGCCCGAGGGCGCGACCAATGGGCATGAGGCGATCGGCCGCATTGTCCTCGCGCAGAATCAAGCGATACTCGGCGCGCGAGGTGAACATGCGATAGGGCTCCTTGGTGCCCTTGTTGACCAGATCGTCGACCAGCACGCCGCCGTAGCCCTGGTCGCGGCGCAAGACCAGCTCGGTCATCTTGCCGTCGCCAAAGCCGAGGCTGAGAGCGGCGTTGACCCCGGCCAGGAAGCCCTGAATCGCGGCCTCCTCGTAGCCCGATGTGCCGTTGATCTGCCCACCTAAGAAAAGTCCCTTGACGCGCTTGGTCTCGAGAGTGGGGTGCAGCTCGCGCGGATCGCAAAAGTCGTACTCGACGGCGTAGCCTGGCCTGGTCATCTCGCAGCGCTCGAGGCCGGGGATGGTGCGCAGAAAGGCGAACTGCACGTCGTAGGGCAGCGAGGTCGAGATGCCGCCCGGGTAGACCTCGCAGCTGTCGAGACCCTCTGGCTCCAGGAAGATCTGATGGCGATCGCGATCGGCGAAGCGCGTGACCTTGTCCTCGATGCTCGGGCAGTAGCGCGGGCCGGTGCCTGAGATTTCGCCGCTGAACATCGGCGAGCGGTGCAAGCCTTCGCGAATGCGATCGTGAGTGTCGCGATTGGTGTACGTGACAAAACAGCTGCGCTGCGGCAAGGGTGGTGCCTCGCCGTAGGGAGCCAGGCAGCGAAAGCGCGGAGCGGGCTCGTCACCGCGCTGCTCCTCCAAAGAGGCGTAGTCGAGGCTCTTGGCGTCGAGGCGGCAGGGCGTGCCGGTCTTCAAACGCGCCAGAGGAAAGCCGAGCTCCTCGAGAGACTTCGACAGGCCGATCGATGGCGCTTCGCCCGCGCGCCCGCCCGCGCCCTTGGACTCGCCGACGTAGATCGTGCCGCGCAAGAAGGTGCCGGTGGTGAGAATCACGGTGCGCGCGAGGAAGGCCACGCCCATCTTGGTCGCGACACCGCGCACGCGCCCGTCTTCGGTGAGCAGCGAGGTGACCTCCGCTTGCCGCAGGCTGAGACCAACTTGCCTGTCGAGGACATCGCGCATGGTCTCGCGATAGCGGCGCTTATCGGCTTGCACGCGGGTGGCGCGCACGGCCGGGCCCTTGCTCAAGTTGAGGCGTCGCGATTGAATGCCGGTGGCATCGATGACGCTCGCCATCTCGCCACCCATGGCGTCGATCTCTTTGACCAGGTGGCCCTTGCCCACCCCGCCAATGGCCGGGTTGCACGACATCTGCGCGACCATCTCGAGGTTGCCGGTGAGTACCAGGACCTTGGCGCCCATGCGCGCCGCGGCCAAAGCGGCCTCGCAACCTGCGTGGCCAGCGCCAACCAAGATGACGTCGAAGCGATCGGGATAGGTGAACATCGCGCTACTCTTTTTTGCACTCCGCCGTGCCAGGCGGATTGTGAGGAAGGAACTTGTAGATCTTCATGGTCGCTTCTAGGAAGAAATCCTCGGGATGGACGTTGTCTGGCATGCGCCCGGTCTGCCAATCGACGCCCAGGATGCGCACGGAGCCGCAAGGCGCGTGCTTGCCGGCGTCGTCGGTGGCGATCCACTGCTTCCACTCGCTCAGAGCTTGGTTGTCGCACAATCCAGGCGCCCCGCACCGGAACTCGAAGCTGTCGAAGAACCAGGGCCCGGCCGCGCCGATTTCGCTGACCAACATGCGGGCGCCGAAGCTGGCCTTCCCGCTGGCCGCTTTGGCCCTGACACTCATAGGATGATCGCCAACCGCCAGATCGACGTAGTAGCACTCGGTGGCGCGCTCGACGCCTTTGTAAAAGGTGTTGCCGTCGATGGTGCCCCATAGCTCGCTCTCGCTGGGACCAAGCTCGACCTTGAAGCGCTTGAAACCCTCGGGAGCTTCGCCCGCCGCAGCTGGGTCGTCGGTGCAGGTGCACGATTGGCTCTCGCAAAGCGGACCGGCCAATGTCGCCTGGGTGGTCGGCTCCGGGGCCGGAGGCATGCTGGGTGCGCTCGTGTTCGCGCCACAGCCAAGGGCGAATAGCACAAGGGCAAGCGCAGGTCTGGAGAATCCGAGGCTCATGCCCGCCTTATAGCCCTGGCGACTGGTCCAATGTCACGAAAACGCGCAAGAATGGCCCGCCGGGCAGGGCGGGCGCGGCGCTCGCGTGGCAACCTCCGGGCTCTGGCGCGAGTCCTACGGTCACGCCTTGACCCGCCTCATCGCGCCGGATATAGACTATGCTCCTAACACCGCAATTTCAGATGATATACCGACGATTTCACACCCTGCCCCGCGCGCCGCTGGCCCTCGTCCTGTGTGGCCTGCTCGCGTTCTCCGCGGCAGCTTGTGGCGGTGGCCAGGCTGACAATCGCGTCAAGTACGCGGTCACAGCCCAGCAAAACTACGATCGCGGCGAAGCCAAACTGCAAAAGAAGGCCTGGATTGGGGCGGCCAAGTACTTCGCCTTCATCAAAGCGCGATTCCCCTACTCCAAATTCGCCGTCCTCGCCGAGCTGCGACTTGCCGACGCGGAGTTCGGCGCCGAGCACTACTTGCAAGCCATCGACGGCTTCAAGATGTTCATCAAATTTCACCCGACCCACGACATGGTCATCAACGGCTACGCCTCCTATCGCATCGGCGAGGCCTACTACAAGATGCTGCCGGGCGATTGGTGGCTCCTGCCGCCCTCCTATGAGAAGGATCAATCGGCAACCTCTGACGCGTACCGCCAGCTCGACACCTTCATTAAGAAGTATCCCAAGTCGCCCTATCAAGATCGCGCGCGCGCGCGGCTGGTCAAGATCAATCGACGCCTGGCCGATCACGAGATGTACGCCGCTCGCTTTTACTGGGACAAGAACCGGCCCATGGGCACGGTCTTGCGCCTCCGCCGGCTGCTCGACAAGCACAGCGGCACGGAGCTGGATGCCCCAGCCATGTACCTACTCGGGCGCGCTTACATGAAAGTCAAGATGCCGGATCGCGCACGCGCGGTCTGGTCAGAACTCATTCAAAAGCACCCATCGTCCAGCAAAGCCAAAGAGGCGCGCAGCGCGTTGGCACACACCTCGGGATAGTAATCAGGGATAGTAATGAACGAAGATCTACGTCAGCTCCTGAACATC
>JAHEAK010000416.1 GCA_024642805.1 Kofleriaceae bacterium
AATGTGTCAGTCGGCGACGTCATCGACAAGAAGTACCTGGTCGAGGAGCTGATCGGGCAGGGCGGCATGGGCCAGGTCCTGGGCGCGATGCACCTCGAGCTACAACAAAAGGTCGCGCTCAAGTTCATGAGCCCGGCCATCATGGAAATTCCGGGCGCCATCGCTCGCTTCACGCGTGAGGCGCGCGCCGTGGCCAAGCTGCGCAGCAAACACGTGTGCCGCGTCTTGGACATCGGCGAGACCGAGGACGGCGCCAAGTACATCGTCATTGAATACCTCGAGGGGCGCGACCTGAGCGAAGTCTTGATGATTCGCGAGAAGCTGCCCGTCGGTGAGGCCATCCAGTACATCACCCAGGCTTGTGATGCACTGGGTGAGGCGCACGCCCTCGACATCGTTCACCGCGACATCAAGCCAGCCAACCTCTTCATCGACGAGGGCCGAGATGGTCAAAAAGTCCTCAAGGTGCTCGATTTCGGCATCTCCAAGAACCTGGCCAACGACCCAGACATGATCGTGACCGCGACCAACGCGCTGATGGGTTCGCCGGTCTACATGTCGCCCGAGCAGCTTCTGGCACCCAAGACGGTCGATACCCGCGCTGACATCTGGTCTCTTGGTATCGTCCTGCACGAGCTCATCGCTGGCTTTCCACCCTTCCGCGGCGCGACCCTTCCTGAAGTCATCGCCCTCATCGTCAACGACAAACGGCCGCCGGCCATGTCGATCGCTCCGAGCATTCCCGATGAGCTTCGTCAGATCATTGGCAAGTGTCTCGAGCGGGATCCCGTGAAGCGCTATCGTACGACCGAGCAGCTGGTCGAGGCTCTCAACAAGGTCTCTCCGGAGGTTGCCGGTGTCGGTCGCAGGGACGTGGCGCTGGCGCTGAGCGCGCCCGTGGCGGAGGCCAAAGAGCTGCCGTGGAAGTGGATTGGCGTGGCGGGTACCGCCTGTCTCCTGCTGGTGGCCACCGCGCTGCTCTTGCTGACGGGCTCGGATTCGAAAGCCAAGGACAAGCCTGCCAGCTCCGAGAGCACGGCCCAGCCCAAGAAGTCGGGGATTGGCGATTCGATCGTGCATCCAAAGGTTGGCTCGCCCGCGCAGGCAAAGAAGGACAGCCAGGCCACGCAAGCCGCTGGCGCTCAGAGTGTCGATGCTGGCGTACCAGGCGCTCCGAATGCGAGTGAGAATAGTTCTGATGTCTCAGGGAAAGGCGATACTGGCAAGGACGCCAAGACTCCTAAGACCCCCAAGAGCACGGGCGCCACGAAGGACCACAAGGGCAGTCACAGCGGCAAGAAGCCGAGAGTCGAAGAGCTGATGGATCCCAATGCGCCCTCCAAGGGCCGGGACCCTGGCGACAACGACGTGATGGACCCCGAGCTGTAGGCGCGGCGCGCCGGAGCCGCCCGGTGCTGGCGCCTGAGCTGGGCATGGACCCCGAACTCTAGGCGCGGGCGCGCAGGCGAATGCGAGCGATTTCTCCTCGCGACAGGAATCGAATCGGTGGCCCCCAGTAGCCGGTGCCGCGACTCACGTAGAGCTGGGTGTCATCGTGCACAGAGTGGCCGGCCAGAAGACCGCGCTGCTGTGCCATGACCAGGTAGTGCCAGGGCCAGATCTGACCGCCGTGGGTGTGGCCGCTGAGCTGCAAACTCACCCCGTGCTTCTTGGCGTGATGCACGTGGCGAGGTTGGTGGGCTAGCAAGATCAGCTCGCGATCTTCCTGTCGGCCGGCTGTGGCTTTGCCCAGATCAGGTCCGTGGCCGCGAAACATCTTCGAGCTGTAGTCGTCGACACCGGCCAGATCAAAACCGCCGTCAGCAATGCTGACCCGCTCGTTGCGCAACACGCGCAGACCCAGACTGGTGAGGTGTTGCAACCAGGAGTCGACCCCGGAGTAGTACTCGTGGTTGCCGGTGACAAAGTAGACACCGTGCGGGGCGCGCAAATCAGCCAGAGGTTCGGCATCACCACGCAGCTTGGCCACCGAGCCATCGACCAGGTCGCCGGTAATGACGATCATGTCGGGCTTGGCGGCCATGGTGCGGGCAACCATGGCTTCGACGAAGGGGCGCCGAATGGTGTTGCCAATGTGCACATCACTGAGCTGCACGATGGCAAAGTCATCCAGGCGCGCCGGCAGACGCTTGAGAGAGATGTGCACATCCTCCACCTCTGGCACGGGCAGGCCGCGATGCTGTGGCAGTGCGTTACGCATGCAAGCCTTCGAAGCTTACACCCGTGAGTTCCTCGCTGACGTTCCACAGCTGTTCGGCGTTGTGGCGATCCTGGGCTCGCTTCGACGAGCCGACCGGCACGGGTTGGCCGCGCATCTCCAAGAAGCCAGACAAGCCGATGTACTCGCCACCCTGTAGGCTCGGGTCGGTGGCGGCACGCAGAGAAGGCATGGCGCCCTTGTCTGCAGACATGGCAAAGCAGGCGTTGAGCACGCGCTTACCGGGCATCGTGCGCTGTAGCTCGGTGGCCGTGTAGCCAGGATGCGCTGCCACCGCGATTACGCCGCGACCTGCGGCTTTGAGCCTGCGATCGAGCTCGAAGCTGAACATGAGGTTGGCGAGCTTGCTCTGCCCGTAGGATGCAATGCGTCGGTAACCGCGCTTTTGCCACTGCAGATCCTCGAAGTCGATCTTGCCACCGCGATGTGCCTGGCTGGCAACACTGACCACGCGCGAGCCAGGGGTTTCGTCGAGGCGATCGAGGAGAAGGGCGGTGAGGCACTGGTGGCCGAGGTGATTGACGCCGAACTGCAGCTCGAAGCCGTCGACCGTCTCGCTGCGCTCTTTCGGCATCATGACGCCGGCGTTGTTGATGAGGAGATCAAGGCGAGGCTCTTGCGCCAGGATGCGCTCGGCGAAGGATTTGACCGACTGCAGCTCGCACAGGTCGAGCTCACTGAAAACCAGCTCGGCTTCTGGGCAGCTCTCGTGGATCTTGGCGATGGCTTCCTCGGCGCGCGCCTGGCTGCGGCAGGCCATGATGACGCGCGCCCCTTTGCTGGCCAGGACCTGGGCGGTCACCAGGCCGATGCCGGAGTTGGCGCCGGTGACGATGGCAACGCGGCCGTGTTGATCGGGGATGGAATCGAGGGAGAAGGGCATGGCGGGTTCCTTAGTGGTTGAAATTACAGGGTAAGTAAATTACACTACACAGTGTAGTTTCAATGTCAGGCTTGTCAAGCGACTTCGTTATGCTCGTCCTGCTTTCCAGTTATGTCTGAAGATCGTCAGAGCGCAAAGCGCGGCGTCATCCTTGCGGGCGCCACCGAAGTTTTCCGCGAGGAGGGCTTTGCCAACGCCAGCATGGATCGCATTGCCGAGGTCGCAGGTGTTTCCAAGCGCACCATCTACAACCACTTCGGCAGCAAGGACGCGCTCTTCGAGACGGTGGTCGAGATGCTCATCTCCGCCGTCATCGCCAGCAAGCAAATCGCCTGGAATCCAGAGCTCACAATGGAGAGCCAACTGCGCGCTTTTGCCAAGGTCAAGACCTCGATCGTCGACGACTCCAAATGGCTTTCCCTGGTCAAAGTGGTCATGGGCATCGCGATTCAACAGCCGGAGCGTGCCGAGGAAACCATGAAGAAGTCGCGCGAGGGCGAAGCGGCCCTCGAGCGCTGGCTCATCGATGCCGAGCGCGCCGGCAAGCTGCGGGTTGCAGATCCGAAGATCGCTTGTCAGCTCTTCTGGGGTATGGTTGCAGGAACGTTATTTTGGCCGCCTATTTTCGAAGCCCCGCAGCCTGCCGAGACTCGCGAGCGCCTGCTCGACGAGCTGATTGCCACCTTCCTCGATCGCTATCGGGTGGATGGGGCTTGTGGCGCTGGTGGGGCGCAGACGCCGTGAGGGCTGCTCCTTCGGGTCGGAGGGCTTGCCTCCTTCGCGCGCCGCTGGGACTGCTGCTGTGCGTAGCGGCCTGTGGCGACAAGGGCAAGGCCGGCAGCACGGATGCCAGCATGGAGATCGACGCCACCGTCGTGCGTGCCGATGCTCGCGTCGAGAGCAAGGCAGAAGAACTCTCACGTCTGGCTCGGCTCTATGCACCGGTCTTCTACCAGGACAGCGATAATCGCGACTACCATGCCGACTACGTCGTGGCTGTCGATTACGACGGCGATTTCGTCGGCAACAACAACTGGGACAATCTCGAAGCCCTAGGCGTCGACCGCAAGGGCGTCATCTACTACGCCGGTATCGAGACCGAGACGCACTGGTTTTTGTACTATCTGGCATTTCACCCTCGCGACTGGGACATCAGCTGTCAACCGATTCCCCTCGGCCCCGACCTGTGCCACGAAAACGACATGGAGGGCGCGATGGTCATGGTCGAGAAAGACCAGGCAGGATCCACGCGCTTTCTGCTTATGGCCACCGAGGCCCACAACAACCTCGACATCTTCACCAACGACAGCGGCATCAGCGCGCTGGGCTCCTCGCATTTTCATGATACCGCCGTCACCTTCGAAGACAGCACCCACCCCGAGCTCTACATCGAGTCCAAGGGGCACGGCATCTGCGCGCTCTACTATACGAGCACGCTCTACTGCCGCCACGATCTGAGCAGCATGCCGCCCGTCTTCGGTGGCGACGATGGTTTGGTGTATCGCGTGGCCGATGTCGGTGAAGAGCCCGAGAGCGGCAACGATCGCGACGTCGGCTACGAGCTGCGCCTCCTCGACGATGATCTTTGGTCGCGACGAGAGGACGTGTGCAACGAGGCCTGTCTCTTCGATGGCCTCGGGGACTACGAGGGCATCTCGCTGGGCATGAGTTTCAACGGCGATGACCATGGCACCGACAAGGCCAATCCGCCCTGGGGCTGGGATGATCCCAGCGATGGTGATGTGTACCGCGGCGACTTCTTCTTTCGACCGGCGCTGGCGGTGACCACCTGGCTGACACTGCCGAGGCCTGTCTCGCAGGTCTACCTGTACAACCCCTACTTGCCCTAGAGCCAGACTTGCCCCAGAGCTAGGCCAGAGCTAGGCCAGAGCTAGGCCAGAGCTAGGCCAGAGCTTGTCCAGAGCTAGGCCAGAGCTAGGCCAGAGCTAGGCCAGAGCTAGGCCAGAGCTAGGCCCGACTGGCGGCTCTCAGTTCGATGCGGGTTATTTCCGACTTGGCGAAGACCCGCACCGGCGGCCCCCAATAGCCGGTGCCGCGACTAATGTAGAGCTGGCTCTTGCCGTGCCAGGAGTGGCCGGCCAGGAGTCCGCGTTGGCTGGCTTTGGCGATGAAGTGCCACGGCCAAATTTGCCCGCCGTGCGTGTGACCACTGAGCTGCAAGCCGATGTCGTACCTCTG
>JAHEAK010000417.1 GCA_024642805.1 Kofleriaceae bacterium
CGCGCAGAAGCCGGCTATCGATGCCTACCTCGATGAGGTCGGCAAGCGCTCCGAGCGCGATCGCACCTCGGAAGCCGCCGAAGCGGACAAGACCGGCGCTTTTACCGGTGCCTTCGCCATCAATCCCGTCAACGGCAAGAAGATACCGATCTGGATCGCCGACTACGTCCTGGCCAGCTACGGCACCGGTGCGGTCTTCGCGTGTCCCGCGCACGACGAGCGCGACTTTGCCTTTGCCAAGAAGTTCGACCTGCCCATCATCGAGGTGGTTAAGGGCGGCGAGGTGCAGCGCGAGGCCTATACCGGCAACGGCGTGCACGTGAACTCCGAGTTTCTCGACGGTCTGCTGATCGACGAGGCCAAAGAGAAAATCATTTCCTTCTTGGAAAGTAAGTCCCGCGGTTCTCGCTCCATCAACTACCGCTTGCGCGACTGGCTCTTCTCCAGGCAGCGCTATTGGGGCGAGCCCTTTCCGGTCATCGAGCTCGAAGACGGCACCATCAAGGTTCTGCCCGAGTCGGCACTGCCGGTCGAGCTGCCCAATCTCGACGAGTTTCAGCCCACCGACGATGGACAGCCACCGCTGGCCCGCGCCGAGGAGTGGGTCAAGACCACGGATCCCGAGACCGGCAAGCCCGCTCGTCGCGAGACCAACACCATGCCGCAATGGGCCGGCTCGTGCTGGTACTACCTACGTTTCATCACGCCACAATTCGACGAGGGTGCCTGGGAGCCGAGCGAAGAGGCCTACTGGATGCCTGTCGATCTCTATGTCGGCGGCACCGAGCACGCTACCTTGCACCTGCTCTACGCGCGCTTTTGGCACCAGGTGCTCTACGATCTGAACTTGGTCTCGACGCCAGAACCTTTCCAAAAGCTCTTCAACCAGGGCATGGTGCACGGCTGGTCCTTCAACGTCAGCGACGACAAGGACAAACCGGGCAAGTACTACTATCCAGAAGAAGTCGAGAAGCGTGACGACGGCCGCTGGTTCACAAAAGACGGCGGCATCGAGGTCTTCACCCGCCTCGAGAAGATGAGCAAGTCGCGCTACAACGTCGTCAACCCGGATGCCATGTGTGAGGAGTACGGGGCCGATGCCCTGCGTCTGTACGAACTCTTCATGGGGCCTCTCGAAGAGGGCTGCGAGTGGGAGACCGGTGGCGTCGCCGGCACACGTCGCTTCCTCGATCGCATGTGGCGACTTGGCGTCGATGCCCATAGTGGCGAGCGCGCGGCCAAGCTCGTCGATGAGCTCGTCGACAACAAGGATCTGGAGCGCGCGCTGCACGCCGCCATCAAGAAGGTCAGCGAAGGCATTGCCGAGCTGCGCTTCAACACCGCCATCTCGGAGATGATGGTCTTTGTCAACGAGGCCACCAAAGCCGAGAAGTTGCCCAAGGCCTGGTTCGAGCAGTTCCTGCGCATTCTCTCGCCCTTTGCCCCGCATGTGGCCGAGGAGCTGTGGCGCCGCCTTGGCCACCGTGAAGGCCTGGCCTTCGCGGCCTGGCCCGAGCACGACCCGGCCAAGCTGATCGTCGATACCGTGACCTTGGCGGTGCAAATCAGCGGCAAGATGCGCGGAACCATCGAGGTCGCTGCGGATGTGGCGCAAGCCGATGCCATCGCTGCCGCCAAGAGCGATGAGAAAGTCGCCAAGTTCCTCGAGGGCAAGACCATCGTGCGCGAGATCTACGTGCCCGGTCGTCTGGTCAACATCGTCGCTAAGTAGGTCGCCATGAGCACTCGCGAATTCAAAGCCGTTCACGTCGCGGTACTGACCGTTTCCGATTCGCGCACGCTCGAGACCGATACCTCGGGTCGGCTCGCACAGGATTTGCTGGCGGAGGCCGGCCATTTGGTGGTGACCAGGGAAATCGTCACCGACAATCGAGACAAGATCAGTGCGTGTCTCGGCCGCTTCATCGATGACCCGCAGATCGAAGTCGTCATCACCACGGGCGGAACGGGCGTGACGCCGCGCGACGTCACCCCGGAAGCGCTGGCTCCGCACATCACCAAGCCGATTCCAGGCTTTGGCGAGCTCTTTCGCATGATCTCCTACGAGGAGATTGGCACCTCGACCGTGCAAAGCCGGGCAGAAGCCGCCTTGTGCGGCACGACCTTCGTGTTTGTCTTACCCGGGTCGACCGGGGCGGTGCGCACGGCCATGACCAAGATCCTCTTGCAGCAACTGGACTACCGCCACAAGCCCTGCAATTTCGTCGAGCTCTTGCCGCGTATCATCAGCGAGCGGGAAGACGCTTGAACCGCTTTTCGGCAGACGAGCGCCGTCGTCTGCTCGAGCTCGATGACCGCAGCCTGATGGCCGAGTGCGAGATCGATCTGTATCGCGCCTCCGGGAATGGCGGGCAGAAGCGCAACAAGACTTCGAGCGCGGTGCGCATGCGTCACAAGGCCAGCGGGATCATCTCCAAGGCGGCGGAGAGCCGCTCGCAGACTGACAATCGCCGCAAAGCCATGACGCGCTTGCGCGAGAACCTCGCCCTGGACCTGCGTGCCCCCCTTGCAGACGACTACATGCCGAGCACGGCCGCCGGCGACGCCATCGCGCGCGGCCCCTATGGAGAGAACTCGAAAGTTCGCATCGGTGTCGACTACCTGCTCGTGCTCGCCGAGATTCTGGATGTCGTCGAAGCCGAGGAAGCTGTACTCTCGACGGCGGCCGCCCGCTTAGGCGTCAACACCGCGAGTCTTGGCAAACTGCTCAGTGGCGATGATCGGGTGGCGCGTCGCGTGCTGGAGATGCGCAGCCAGCGCGGACTCAAGCCCCTGCGCTAGCCACTTAGCGCAAGGAGCCGTAGATCTGGTTGAGCTTGGCGTTGGCTTTGCCGAAGTCAGCGTCGCCATAGAGAGCCGTTGCGTCGCGAAAGAGCTGCTCGGTTTGTTTGTCGAGGGTCTTGCCGCGCATGCGGCTGTTGAGGCGCTGAATCTTGGCTGCGATGAAGCCCTTGTCGATGCGGGTCGCCTTGACGGTTCCGATCAGCTGGGAGGCGGCCAGGCGTGCGCGGCTGAAGTCGCCACTCTTCATGGCGTCGTTGGCCTCGTCTTCCAATCCTTGCACCTGCTCGGGCAGATCGGATGCGAGCAGGCCTTTGCGGCTCATCTCCTTGCGCGCTTTGGCGAGCAGTGGCTCGACGTCCTTTTGCGTGTAGCTCGAGCCCTTCACGTCGACGGTGCGAATGATGGTCTGCGGCGCACCGAGCGCACAGCCATCCTTCCACTTGCTGGCCAGGCCTTCTTCGCGCTTGGCCAGGCTTGCCTCGCGCTCGGCAATCTCTTGTTCGCGTCGCGCCACGTTCTTTTCGCGCGAGGCGATGCCTGCTTCTCTACCAGCGACGTCGTTGGGAGAGCCACCACCGGCACTGAGGGCCGCCATGATTTGCCTGCGCTGGCTAAGAATTTCTTGCATGCTCTGGTTGAGCTCCTGCTCCTGGCCAACCAGCTCCTTTTCCTGTTTCATCAGCGCAACTGCTCGGTCGTCAACCGCAGAAGTATCGCCGCCACTTTCCTGGATCTGCGCTCGCTCTACGGCCAGCGCTTCGCGTTTGTCTTGCAACTCCCGGCGCATGTTGAAGAGGGCGTCGCGTTTGCTCAGCAGTGCGTCCTCGGTCTCAGTAATCTGTTCGTTTTGCGCGACCACCGTCGCTTCACTCTTCTTGTTGTCTTTTGAAACGCTGTCTTTGCAGGCGCTAAGGCTGGCAATGACAGTGATTCCGCAGAGTAGGCAATGGCGCGCAAACATTGACCTAGTCTAGCAAGAACGGTGCGGAGAGATATCCAATGCAGCTCACATTGACGCGCCGAGTCAGATACACTGGCGCCGATGTCGTATCCGCACGCGGGCCCCGAGTCCAGCCTCCTTCGCTCGCAGAACACTCTCTACGAACCTGAGACCGAGCACGACGCCTGCGGTATGGGATTTGTCGCCAGCATCAAGGGCGAGAAGTCCCGGCAAATCATCGAGAACGCCCTTGAGGTCCTGCGGCGCCTCTCGCATCGGGCTGGCGCGGGCGCGGATCCGGAGACCGGGGACGGCGCGGGTATTCTCATCCAAATACCGCACCGCTTCTTTAAGCGGGAAGGTCTGCGACTCGGCATGGACATGCCCCGGCGTCGTCGCTACGGCATCGGCATGATCTTCCTGCCCAGCGATCTGGCCGATCGTCAGGCGTGTGAGGATGTGTGTGAGCAGATCGTCGAGGAAGAGGGCCAGCGCCTACTCGGTTGGCGCGACGTGCCGATCGATCCGCAGCACTGCGGCAGCGCCGCCAAGACCACCCAACCCTATTGCCGGCAGATGTACATTGCTCGGCGCCGACTGATTCCAAGTGCCTTCGAGCGCAAGCTCTATGTGATTCGAAAGCGCATCGAAAATCGCATCCGCGAGCAGTGCCTGGATCCGCGCGGCATCTTTCACATCGCAAGTCTGTCGGCGGAGACCATCGTCTACAAGGGCTTGCTCCTGCCCTCGCAGCTCGACCGCTATTACCCGGATCTGCAAGAGAGCGAGTTCGTCACCGCCATCGCTTTGGTCCACTCGCGTTTCTCCACCAACACCACCCCGACCTGGGACTTGGCCCAGCCCTTTCATCTCATCGCACACAACGGCGAGATCAACACGGTGCGGGGCAATCGCAACTGGATGAGTGCGCGCCGCACCCTACTCGAATCTGCCAAGTTCTTCGGGCCGATGGATCGACTCTTTCCGATCATCGTACCGGGTCGCAGCGACTCGGCGCAGTTCGACAACATGCTCGAGCTTTTGCACCTCGGTGGCCGCTCGCTGCCGCACGCCATGATGATGATGATTCCAGAAGCCTGGGAGAACGATCTCGCCATGGATGACGAGCGCCGGGCCTTTTACGAGTACTCGAGTCGCCTCATGGAGCCGTGGGATGGACCCGCCGCGGTTGCATTCACCGACGGCAAGCTGGTGGGCGCGACCCTCGATCGAAACGGCCTGCGACCCGCGCGTTACATCATCACCAAGGATGGCAGGGTGATTCTGTCCTCGGAGGTCGGGGTTACCGACGTTGCCGATGGCGATATCGTCAGCAAAGGCCGCCTGCGGGCAGGCCGGATGTTCTTGGTGGATACCGTCGAGGGCAAGATCCTCGTCGATGATGAGATAAAATCTGAGATTACGAGGCGCTATCCCTATGCCCGCTGGCTGGACACCAACGCCCTGCAGCTGAGCAACATCCACAACGACGACGGTCCGCCTCCTGTGATTCGCGGCGAGGCACTGCAGCGCGCGCAGCGTGCCTTTGGCTACTCTCTTGAGGATTTACGCCT
>JAHEAK010000418.1 GCA_024642805.1 Kofleriaceae bacterium
GGCTTCGCGGATGGGAAAGCGAGGTAGCTCATCGAAGAGGTACTCGCGGCCATCGAGCAGAACGAAGGCGCGCGTGTGCTCGCGGGTGATGCGAAAGCGCCGGCGGTGGCCACCGAGATCGAGGATGAGCCCGCGGCCCTCACAGCTCACGAGCTCGACGCGTAGACTCGCGGTCTCGCCTTGCGCGCTCTCCGTCTGGGCGGTCTCGCTCTGCCCAGCCTCAGCCCTCGCGCCCTCCGTTTGCCCGGTCACACGATCCTCCTCGGAGGGGAGCACGCGCATGCGCCACGAGCCATCGCGCTCGCTCAGGTAGGCAATTGTCAGCTCGCGATCGCCGAAGCGATAGCTCACCTGCTCTTCGCGCCAGCGCGAGTTGCGAAAGCCAGGAGTCATGTGCGGAAGGATGTCGCGACGAGCAGCGCGCTCGTGACAAGCCAGAGCCGTCGCCGCCATGGCCGCTGCACAGAGCGCGTCCTCGGCGATGGCCGGGGCGACCAGAGCCGCCGCGTGCCTCTGCAAGAATCCGGTATCGAGCTCGGCGGCGGCAAAGGCCGGGTGCGCGAGAATGCGATCGAGGTAATCGCGATTGGTGGTGAGTCCCGCGGCGCTCAGCCCGGCCAGCGCGCGCCGCAGTTTGGCGAGGGCCTCGGAACGGGTGGGCGCAAAGGCCACCAGCTTGGCGATCATGGGATCGTAATGGATGCTGATCTCGCTGCCGCTGTCGACACCGCCGTCGACGCGCAGGCCGAGCAGGGTAGGTACATGCCAATCGAGCAAGCGACCACTGGAGGGCAGGAAGTCCTTGTCGCAGTCCTCGGCGTAGAGGCGACATTCGATGGCGGCGCCGCGCTGCTCGAGATCCGATTGCTGATAGCCGAGGGCCTCGCCCTGAGCGATGCGTATCTGCTCGCGCACCAGATCGAGGCCGGTGACGCACTCGGTGACCGGATGCTCGACCTGCAGTCGCGTGTTGACCTCCAGAAAATAGAACTCGCCGTTGGGAGCCAGGATGAACTCGACGGTGCCGGCATTTTCGTAGCCGGCGGCTCTACCCACCGCCACCGCGGCGCTGGCGATCTTGTCGCGCAGCTCGGAGCTCAAATTGGCAGCGGGGGATTCCTCGATGATCTTTTGGTGGCGACGCTGAATGGAGCACTCGCGCTCAAAGAGGTGGACGATGTTGCCGTGGCTGTCGCCGAGGATCTGGATCTCGATATGGCGCGGGGCTTCGACGTAGCGCTCGAGCAACATGGTGTCGTCACCAAAGGCGCGCAGGGCGACGCGCTTTGCCGACTCGAGAGCCTCGGCCAGCTCGCCAGCCCTCTTGACGATCTGCATGCCTTTGCCGCCACCGCCAGCGCTGGCTTTGAGCAAGATGGGATACTCGATGGCATCAGGGCGCGCCTCGTCGTAGCTCGGCACGATGGGCACGCCAGCGGCCTGCACCATCTCCTTGGACGCTTTCTTCGATCCGAGCAGCTCGATGACGCTCGCTGAGGGGCCAATGAAGACAATGTTGGCCGCGGCGCAGGCACTGGCAAAGGCGGCGTTCTCGGCCAGAAAGCCGTAGCCAGGGTGAATCGCGTCGGCCCCGCAGCGCTGGGCGGCGGCAATGATCGCGTCGATGCGAAGGTAGGACTCGGCGCTTGCGGCCGCGCCGATGTGCACGGCCTCATCAGCCATTGCTACGAAGCTGGCCTCGCGATCGGCATCGGAATACACGGCCACGCTGGCGATGCCCATCGCGCTGCAGGTGCGCAGGATGCGACAGGCGATCTCACCGCGGTTTGCTACTAGAATCTTGTTAAAGCGTTTCATCGTGCCGTCCAACCTAGTGCCTGAAGATGCCCCATGAGGTGGTCCCGCGTACGTCGGCGCTGTAGGCCGCCGACAGGGCGATGGCAACGACCTCGCGGGTGTCGCGCGGATCGATGACGCCGTCGTCCCAGACCCGCGAGCTGGCAAAGAAGGGGTCGCTCTCTTTGTCCATCTGCGCCTCGATCATCGCTTTGCCTACCGCTAGACGCTGCTCGTCGACGGCTTCGCCCTTCTTGTCGGCGCTCTGCCGCTGGATGATCTCGAGGACGCCACCGAGCTGCTTGCCGCCCATGACCGCGATGCGGTGATTGGGCCAGGTAAACAAGAAGCGTGGCGCGTAGGCGCGCCCGCACATGGCGTAGTTGCCGGCGCCGTAGCTGGCGCCTGTCATGATGGTGATGGCGGGCACCGTCGAGTTGGAGACGGCGTTGATGAGCTTTGCGCCGTTCTTGATGATGCCCTCTTGCTCATACTTCTTCCCGACCATGAAGCCGGTGATGTTTTGCAAGAAGAGCAGAGGGATGTTGCTCTGATTGCACAGCTGAATGAACTGTGCGCCCTTGTTGGCCGACTCGCTGAAGAGAATGCCGTTGTTGGCCAGGATGCCGACCGGATAGCCATGCATGTGGGCCCAGCCGCAGATCAAGGTCGATCCGTAGAGCGACTTGAACTCGGAAAAGCGCGAGCCATCGACGATGCGGGCGATGACCTCCCGCGAATCAAAGGGATTCTTGAGCTCGGCCGAGGCGATGCCAAGCAAGTCTTCGCGATCAAAGACCGGCTCTTCGACCTCTCTGGGCAAAACCCGGCCCTCTTTGCGCCAGTCCAGATGCGCGATGATCTCGCGACCCAGGCGAATGGCATCGAGCTCGTCTTCTGCGAGGTAGTCGGCAACGCCCGATTGCCGCGCGTGCATGTCGGCGCCGCCAAGCTCTTCGTGATCGGTCTCCTCGCCGGTGGCCATCTTCACCAAGGGCGGGCCAGCCAGGTAGACCTGCGCCTGCTCTTTGACCATGACCACGTAATCGCTCATGCCGGGGATGTAGGCGCCACCAGCCGTCGAGCTACCAAAGACCAGGCACACGCTGGGGCGACGCTCCTCGGAGGCGCGGGTGATGTTGCGAAAGGTCTCGCCACCGCGCACGAAGATCTTGCTCTGGTTGGGCAGGTCGGCGCCCGCGGACTCGGTGAGAGAGATCGTCGGCAGGCGATTTTGCGAGGCTATCTCGGCCATGCGCGCGCTCTTGGTCACGCCGTATTCGGAGATGGCACCACCCTTGACGGTCGAGTCGCTGGCCGAGATCAAACACTCGACACCCGAGACCACGCCGATGCCGCCAATGATCGAAGAGCCGGGAACGTGGCCGGAGACGCCGTAGCCAGCGAGGGTGCACAGCTCCAAGAAATGCGAGTCGCGATCGAGCAGAAGCTCGACTCGTTCGCGTGGCAAGAGCTTGCCCTTGCCCAGATGCCGCTCGTTGTACTTGTCGCCGCCACCGGCGCGCGCGCTTGCCAGGATCTCCTCAAGCTTGGCGAGGCTCTGCCCGTTTAGCTCTTGGTTGCGTTGAAAGAGCTCATCGCGCCTATCGATCTTGCTGGCGAGCCGAGGGTAGGGCTGACGCTGCGTGTCCTTGTGCATCGGGCACTACTCTTGCCAGTGCTCGACCCCCTGTCAAGGCAAGCCAAGCTAGGAAGTCGCGTTGGGTGAATCAGTAGCCCTCAGCCTTGCTGATGATCTCGTTCATGATCTCGCGAGTGCCACCGCCAATGGGATAGAGCCTGGCGTCTCGGTACAGTCTTTCGACAATGGTCTCACGCATGTAACCGTAGCCACCGTGTATCTGCACGGCCTCGTTGACGACCCAGGAGCAAGTATCGGTCGCTGTATTCTTTGCCATGGCCGCCTGACTCATGATGGTCTCGCCGCGCATGACTCGACTGGCGACCTCGCCGGTGAGGGCGCGCGCGGCGGCGATGCGAGTGGCCATGTCGGCGAGCTTGTGCCGCGTGACCTGGAAGCCACTAAGAGATTTACCAAAGGCCTGTCTCTCCCGCGCGTACTTGCGCGCCTCCTGGTAGGCGAGCTCGGCAATGGCAACACACTGACCGGCCAGATACAGGCGTTCGTGCACAAAGTTGCTCATGATGGCCATAAAGCCGCTGTTTTCTGGACCCAGGAGATTTTCGACCGGGACGCGGCACTCGTCGAAGCTAAGTTCCGCGGTGTCGCTCGCCCACCAGCCGGTCTTCTTCAGCTTCTTGCTGACCGAGAAGCCCGGCGTGCCCCTTTCGATGACCAATAGCGAGATGCCTCCATAGCCGGGGCCGCCGGTGCGCACCGCCGTGGTTACGAAGTCTGCGCGCGTTCCCGAGGTGATGAAGGTCTTGGCACCGCTCACTATATAGTGGTCGCCATCGCGCACAGCGCGGGTCTTGAGGGCGGCGACATCGCTGCCGCCACCGGGCTCGGTGATGGCCAGCGCGGATACCTTTTCGCCGCGCATGACCGGCGGCACCCAGCGCTCTTTCTGCGCCTGCGTGCCGTGGGCGAGAATCGGTGGCAAGGCGATGCCGTGACTCGAGAGCCCAACCACGGTGCCGACGCTGTGCCCGGCCAACACCATCTCGTCGGCGGCTGCCAGGGTATGGCCCAGATCGCCGCCACTTCCTCCGAACTCTTCTGGGTAGCCAATACCCATCAGGCCCGCGTTGGCCAGGTCGCGATAGAGCGAGAGGGGAAACTCCTCGGCCTCTTCCCACTCGGTGGCGTGGGGAGCCAGCTGCTTGTCGGCAAAGCGCCGCACCTGGGTGCGCAGCTGCGCATGCTCTTCGGTCTCAAAGAAGTAGGGCGAAGTCATGGGCACAGTCTACACGCGGGCACGCTCGGCGCTCTTGCCAGTGCGCTGAACGATGCAGCGAAGCTCGCTCGCCAGCGTGTGAATGCCGGTTTTCTCACGGTCTTATGGCGCGTGAGATCAGGCACCAGCAGCATGGCATCACCGAGCTCGTGGTTTTGCAGACCCGCCTCTTGCGCGCGCTGCCAGGCGGCTTGCAGGCGCTCCTTGCCGGCAAAGGCGGAGAGCAGCTCAAAGTGGCTCTCACCGCTAGCGTGCAGGCCCGAGAGGATGCCGTCGACAACTTGCAAGCGGTGCGCCTCACTGAGGCGCAAGCGGGTCTCGGCTTCGCCGGCCATAACGGCACCTCGCTCTGCCATGCAGCCTTCGAGTGCACGCACAACCGTTGTGCCGACGGCGATGATGCGACTTCCACGGCGTTGGGCTGCCTCGATGGCTGCGACCGTCGCTTGGGGAATGTCGTAGCGCTCGGGCAAAGGCAGGAGCGCGTCGAGTTCGGGTGAACCCGTAGCGCTGAGTC
Organism: Kofleriaceae bacterium; assembly: GCA_024642805.1. Classification (GTDB taxonomy): domain Bacteria; phylum Myxococcota_A; class Polyangia; order Haliangiales; family Haliangiaceae; genus NORP324. Next base: position 5,194 of record JAHEAK010000418.1, read on the forward strand.
CGGCGCTATGAGTGAGACGAGCGATGACGACCTCGCGCTTGCGCAGAGCGCTCAGGTTTTGCCAGGTGAGCGCGCGCCCAGCGGAAGGCATCTCCACCGACCAGGGACGGCCGGCAAAGGGA
>JAHEAK010000419.1 GCA_024642805.1 Kofleriaceae bacterium
CTACCTGGGTTCGATCGGTGGGCCGGCCGCGCGTCTGGCCAAGGACTGCATCCGCAAGGTCGAGGTGCTCGAATACGAGGAGCTTGGCATGGAAGCGGTCTGGAAGATCGAGGTCGAGGATTTTCCCGCCTTCATCATCGTCGATGACAAGGGCAACGACTTTTTCGCCGAGCTGTCCCACAAGAAGGGCCTGCCAACCCTGTAGGGCTACGATTCGAATCTACGCCGCGCGCGCTGACTCGTCGCGCAGCTTGTCGCTCTCATCAGCGACCAGCTGGCGCAGCCACTGATGTCGGCCATCGTGTTGCCAGCGCTCGTGCCATCGGCAGTGATACTTGAAATCGGCAATGGCGATGGGCGGATCGAAGAGCTGCAAGTCGTAAACGCGGGCGAAGCGAGTGGCCAGGCGCTTGGGAATGGTCAAGATCAAATCGGTCTCGGCGACGATGAGCGGGGCTGACAGGAAGGTACCAACGCGCACCGCCACACGTCGCTCCTTGCCCGCGCGCTCGAGGGCCACATCGACGGCGCCGCGACCACGCGGACCGTCGCCAACCAAAAGATGCGGCAGCTCGACGTAGCGCTTGAGGGTGAGGCGCTTGCGAATCTCTGGATGATCGCGACGCACCACGCAGGCAAAGTTCTCGCTGAAGAGCAGGCGCTGGCGCATGGCCCCGCTCGGGCCGCGAAACACGCCAATGGCGATGTCGACCGAACCTTTGGCGAGCCGTGCCGAGGTCTGCATGTCGCGAGCTTGCACGTCGATGTCCATGGCCGGTGCCTCGCGACTGATTCGCCGTAGGAGGCGCGGCACCAAGAGCGAAGAGATGTAGTCCTCGCAGGCGATCGAGAACACGCCATCAGCCTGGCCGGGATCAAAGCTGACGTTCTCGCTGATCGCGCCCTCGAGCCTGGCAAGCGCGTCGGCCAAGGGCGCCAAGAGGCCTTCGGCGCGCGGCGTCAGCAACATCTGCTTAGAGCTGCGCACCAGGAGCGGATCGCCAAAGAGCTCGCGCAACCTGGCCAGCGCGTGACTCATCGCGCTTTGCGTGAGACCAACGCGACGGGCCGCCAAGGTGACGCTGCGCTCGTCGAGCAAGGCGTGCAGCGAGAGGAGCAGATTCAAGTCGATGGATGCAAGATGCATAGTGTGCATGTACAACATACAAGACATGCATTGGATTTATCTCTGGCCCGGGGCTAGTTTGATGATCAGCAGCGCTTGTGAGGCCATGAGGCTGCAAATTATCCCCCCGCAGGAAAAGGACACTCATCATGAACATTTCAATCATCGGAACCGGCACCGTGGCCCAACTGGTCGGCGCAAAACTCATGGAGGCCGGCCACCAGCTGGTCTTCGGCACCCGCGATCCTGACAAGACCCTGGCCCGCACCGAGCCAGATGGATTTGGCAATCCGCCCTTTGCCACCTGGCTCAAGAAGCACTCAGCTGCCAAGCTGAAGAGCTTTGCCGACAGCGCCAAGCATGGCGAGCTGGTCATCAACGCCACCGGTGGCATGGTGTCGCTTGCCGCTCTCGAGGCCGCCGGTCACGACAACCTGGCCGACAAGATCTTGATCGACATCGCCAATCCCTTGGACTTCTCCAAAGGCTTTCCGCCCAGTCTCTCGGTGTGCAACACCGATTCCTTGGGCGAGCAGATTCAGCGCGCCATCCCCAAAGCCAAGGTCGTCAAGACCCTCAACACCATGAGCGCCTACGTCATGGTCAATCCCAAGTTGGTGCCCGGCGATCACAGCCTCTTTTTGGCTGGCAACGACGCCGAAGCCAAAGCGGCGGTCTCCACCCTGCTCATCGAGGCCATGGGCTGGCAAGCCAAGAACATGATCGACCTCGGCGACATCACCATGGCGCGCGGCACCGAGATGCTCTTGCCCATCTGGGTCAGGCTCTTCTCCAAGCTCGGCAATCCCATCATCAACTTCCACATCGCCCAGGGTCAGGCGCCGAGCAAGGCTTAAGGAGCGGCGATCTGTCGAAAGGTCAGGTTGATGCGAGCGTCGTGCACTCGGCTTTCCTTGGGAACCGAGTGCCGCCACTCCTCCTGCAGCCGGCCGCTCATCACAAGAAGACTGCCCGGGCCCAGGTGAAAGACCTCACGTGCATGCCTTGCATGTCGCAACACGAAGCGACGCGTCTGGCCTAGCGAGATGGAGGCAATGCAGGGCTCATCGCCCAGCTCCTTTTCATTGTCGGCGTGCCAGCCCATCGAGTCGCGCTGATCGCGATAGAGATTGGCCAGCACGCTGTTGAAAGCCACGCCAAGGCTGCCCATCAAGTCATCGCGAAGCGCGGCCAAACTGGGCAACCAGGGCGTCGGCGCGTGCATACGCCCGCCGTAGCGATAGTGCGCATTGGCATCGCCCATCCACACCGAGAGGCGCGGCTCGAGCACATCCTTGCCAAAGATTCGAATGCTCCCTTGCTGCCAGTCGAGTGCCTGCATCAGCTCCTGCTGCAAGCGCGAGGCATCGAGCGGAGAAAGCCACGCGCGCCAAACGCGCACAAGACCGGTCCCTTCGGGCAATTCCAAGCGCTCGCAGGCCGCCAACTCCCTTGTCATGATCGCTCTACGCTAGCAGCACGCCCTGGGCCAGACCAATTGGTTGTGAGCTTTGGTAACGCTTTCCTTTCGGTAATTGACTCGCGCGACCCCGCTGGCGACTCTGCGCGCATGAACCAAGTTTCACGACTCAATGGTCTTCTTGGCGCGTTGGTCCTGGCATCCCTGACCTTCGCTTGTGGCGCTTCCGGCAACAACGCGGACGGTGACAACGGCAATCCAAACGGCTGCGAGAACCGCTGCACCTCCTTTGGTTGGGAAGCGTGTCGCGGTGATGGCACCTTCGCGGATCCCGTTGCCTGTGGTGACGACCTTGCCTGTGCAGCCGACCTTGGCTGCGTGACCTGTGTTCCTGGCGCCAACTACTGCGGTGGCGAGAACGATCTCGACATCCTCAAGTGCAAAGACGACGGCTCCGGTGGCGAGCAAGTCGGCACCTGTACCGATGGTGATGTCTGCTCCAACGGTGTCTGCAAGGATGCCTGCGCCAAAGCCGAAGATGAGCCCTCCAACGTCGGTTGCCACTTTTGGGCCGTGGACCTCGACAACGAAGCATCGGGCGGCGTGTTGACCAACGATGCCGCGGCCGCGCAGTACGCGGTGGCCATCGCCAACAACAACTACATTCCCGTCAAGGCCGACGTCTACAAGAACACCGGTCGCGTCGGTGAGGCACTCAGCGAAGAGCTGGTGCAGAGCGTCATGATTCCCGCGCAGAGCATCGCGCAGATCAACCTGCCTCAGCGCGAGCTCGACGGCAGCATGGGCCAAAACGGTTCCTACACCCGCAACTCGGGCTCGGGCACCTTCGTGAGCTCGCACGCCTACCGCATCGAGACCGCCGAGCCGGTGGTTGCCTACCAGTTCAACCCTATCGTTCAGCAGTTCTCGAACGACGCGTCGATCTTGATCCCCACGCAAGCGCTCGGCCGCGACTACTACGTGCTTGGCTACCCGACGGCAAACCCTTGCTTCGTCGAGGGCTTTCAAGCGCCAGGCGGTCTCATCGACACCGAGAGCTTGCCCGATCACACCTCGATGACCATCATCGGCACCGAGGACAACACCCAGGTCACCGTCATGCCGACGCACCCGATCAAGGCATCGGGCGGCGACTCGGGCATCGCCATTCCGCTCACCGAGCCTGGCACTCCCATCACCTTCACGATCAATCGCTACGACGTCGTCAACCTCGAGTCCGATCAGCCAAGCGGCTCGTTCCAAGAGTGTCTCAGCCTCGGGCCGTCGCACACTGGCGACATGACCGGCAGCTCGATTAGCTCCAGCAAGCCCGTGGCCGTGTTCTCGAGCCTCGAGCGCGGCGTGGGCACGGGCGGTACCGAGATCGAGACCGCTCCAGGTTGGGATCCAGACAAGCACTGCTGCACCGATCACCTCGAGCAGCAGATGTTCCCAACCGCCGCACTCGGCTGGCAGTTCGCCATCAGCCGCAGCCCGGTTCGCTCGACCAACCCCAACTGGAAGGAGCCTGATGTCTACCGCGTCATGGCTACCGTCAATGGCACCATGGTCGAGACCAACCTCGGCGGCTCGCTCTCGAGCTTTGCGCTCAACGCTGGCGAGTGGAAAGCCTTTGGCGCCAATCACGGCTTCACGCTCAAGGCCACCGGCGGCGCCATCATGGTTGGACAATTTCTGATCAGCCAAGACTACATCCCAGATGGCGGCACGGGCGATCCGACCTTCGTGGTCTTCCCCGCGGCCGAGCAGCACCGCAAAGAGTACGTCTTCCTGGTGCCGACCACCTTCAGCTCCAACTACATGGTGCTCTCCAAGCAAGAGAACGCCACCATCGACATCGACGGTTCGCCGCTGGCCGAGTTCAACAACTGCACCACGGCTCCTATCGGCCAGGTCAACGGCATCAACTACGAGCAAATGACTTGCCCGATGACCGAGGGCGTGCACACCGTCAAGAGCAACAAAGCCATGGGCCTCACCGTCTACGGCTATTACAACGTGGGCTCCTACGGCTACCCCGGCGGCTCCGACGTCAAGATCATCAACCCCATCGACTAGCTCGAATAGAGCACGCGGCGTCGGGCCTAGCCTGTTCGCCGCGGATGGAGCAGGCGGCGCCAGGCGAGAGCTTCGGCGCCGCTGCTCGTTTCGGGGCTTGGGCGGCGCGTGGCCTTGCCCAAAAAGTAGAATCTAGGCGCGACCCAGCGGCGATGGGCGGTTAGCCTTGGGGATGCTTGGCGGTGGAAGTCTTTGAAGCGTCGAACTCTGCTCCTTGGTGGTGGTGCCAGCGCTGTGCTGGCGGCCGGCGGCCTTACGTTGCTGCGCGACCAAGAAGGCAGCGGGTCGGCGGCAGCAGCGCCAGCCAACGAGCCCAGCAAGGATCCCCTCCCCTCTGCTGCGCCGAGCACGGGCAAGAGCACGGGCCGGATTAAGGGCCCCACTCACAAGCGCGATCGCCCCAATGTCCTGATGATCGCCATCGACGACATGAAACCCTGGATCGGTCCCTACGGCTTTACCGATGCCAAGACGCCCGCGATGGATGCGCTGGGCGAGAGCGGCCTCATCTTCACGCGCGCGTACTGCGCGGCACCCGCCTGTGCACCCTCGCGCGCGGCGGTCTTTGGTGGGCGGGCACCACATGAAACCGGCTGCTACTTCAATCGCCAAAACTGGCGCGACCACAAGCCTCGGCTCACGACCCTGCCGCTCCTCTTTCAACGTTCGGGCTACTCCACGGCCG
>JAHEAK010000420.1 GCA_024642805.1 Kofleriaceae bacterium
GATGACGCGACCGGTCTCCGTCACCCTGCCGACGACGGCGGCATCGAGGTCCCACTTGGCGAAAATGTCGAGGGCCTCTTGCTCCTGGCCCTTGTGCACCACCATGAGCATGCGCTCTTGCGACTCGCTGAGCATGAGTTCGTAAGGGGTCATGCCTAGCTCGCGCTGCGGAACCGCCTCAAGGGCTAGCTCGACGCCGGAGCCAGCACGCGCGGCCATCTCGACCGAGCAAGATGTGAGCCCTGCTGCGCCCATGTCCTGGATGCCCACCAAGCAGTCGCTCTGCATGAGCTCGAGACAGGCCTCGAGCAAGAGCTTCTCCATGAAGGGGTCGCCGACCTGCACGGCCGGGCGCTTCTCCTCGGAGCCCTCTGCGAATTCGGCGGAAGCCATGGTGGCACCGTGGATGCCATCGCGACCGGTCTTGGCGCCGACGTAGAGGATGGGATTGCCGACGCCCGAGGCGTAGCCGCGAAAGATGCGATCGGCATCGACGAGGCCGAGGCAGAAGGCGTTGACCAGGATGTTGCCGTTGTAGCTGTCGTCGAAGACCACGTCGCCGACGACGTTGGGAACCCCGAAGGAGTTGCCGTAGCCGCCGATACCAGCCACCACGCCATTCAGCAGATAAGAAGTCTTCTTATGCGAGGCATTGCCAAAACGCAGACAGTCGGCTAGCGCGATCGGCCGGGCGCCCATGGTGAAGACGTCGCGACAGATGCCGCCCACGCCGGTCGCAGCCCCCTGATAAGGCTCGAGGAAGGAGGGATGGTTGTGACTCTCCATCTTGAAAGCCACGGCTTGCCCGTCGCCTATGTCGATGACGCCGGCGTTCTCACCCGGTCCTTCGATGACATGGGGGCCTTCGGTTGGCAGGGTCTTGAGGTGCACACGCGAGCTCTTGTACGAGCAGTGCTCGCTCCACATGACCGAGACCACGCCGAGCTCGGTGTACGAGGGCGTGCGCCCCAGGCCCTCGCACAGGCGCTGATATTCATCTGGCGCCAGACCGTGCTCGCGGGCGAGCGCTTCATCCACCGTAGGTCCGTGTTCGATCACTGTGCGACTCCTAGCGTGTTGAGCGCGGAAACAAAGAGACTGAGGCCTTCATCGCCGCCGCCGCCCAGGATGCTCTCGCAGGCGCGCTCTGGATGAGGCATGAGACCAACAACGTTACCCATGGCGTTACAGACGCCTGCGATGTTGTTGACCGAGCCGTTGGGATTGCTGGCCTCGCTCACGCCGCCATCGGCATCGCAGTAGCGGAAGACAACCTGAGCCTCGCCTTCGAGTCGCTCGATGTCGGGATGAACGTAGCGGCCTTCGGCATGCGCAATCGACATCTTGATGTGTCGCCCGGCAGGGATGTCGCGGGTAAAGGGCGTTGGCTTGCCTTCGACGCGACAGTAGACGTCCTTGCATACGAAGCGCAGCCCGACATTGCGAGCCAGTGAACCTTCGAGCAGTCCCGCCTCGCACAGAATCTGAAAGCCGTTGCAGATGCCCAGCACAGGCCCGCCGGCGCTGGCGAACTCTTTGACTGCCTGCATGATGGGAGCGTGGGCCGCCATGGCCCCGGCCCGCAGGTAATCGCCATAGCTGAATCCACCCGGCACGATCAGAGCATCGACATCGCCAAGCTTGCTGTCCTTGTGCCAGAGCAGGCGCCCCTGGCTCTGTTGCTCAGCAAGAACGTTTTGCACGACGTGCAACGCATCCTCGTCACAGTTACTGCCGGGGAAGCGAATGACACCGAAGGTCCTGGCCATTACTTGGCCTCGTCGATCTCAATTCGGTAGTTCTCGATGACGGTGTTGGCGATGAGCTCCTCGCACATCTTGGCGACCTCGGTGCGCGCCTTGCCAGCATCCTGGCCGTGCATGTCGATTTCGACGTACTTGCCGATGCGGACCTCACCGACGCCGTCAAAGCCAAGCTTGGCGAGCGTGCGTCCGACGGCCTGCCCTTGCGGATCGAGCACGCCCGATTTGAGTGTGACGTAGATTTTGGCTTTCACAGCGAGACTCCCAGGTTCTTGGCAATGCGGGCTCTTGGATCGGAGCTGGTGTCGGGTTCGAAGACCCTTCCGGTCATCAGCTCATAGATCTCGATATAGCGCTTGGCGGCTTCCACTCGCACCTCGTCGGTGAGGGCCGGCATAGGCCCGTCCCCGCGATAGCCGTGGGTTTCCGCCATCCAGCGGCGCACGTATTCCTTGTCGAGGCTGCGCGGCTCTTCGCCCCGTGCCAGTCGCGCGTCGAAGTCCTCGGCGAACCAGTAGCGAGACGAGTCAGGTGTGTGAATCTCGTCGATGAGCATCATGGTGCCATCTGGTGCCACGCCAATCTCGTACTTGGTATCGACCAGGATGAGACCGCGCTCGGCGGCGCGTTTCTGGCCAAAGGCAAAGAGCTCGTGAACCATCTTGGCAGCCGTGTCGAAGTCCTCGGCGGAGATGGCGCCCGACTCGATGAGCTCTTCGCGAGACACCGACACATCGTGATCGCCCTGCTCGGCTTTCGTCGAGGGCGTGAGAATGGCGGCCGGCAGCTTCTGGTTCTTCTTCATGCCTTCGGGGAGAGCATGTCCACAAAAGCTGCGCGCACCGCCCTCGTAGGCCTTCCAGATCGAGGTCGAGGTCACGCCCGTGAGGTACGAGCGCATTACGAACTCGGCCTTGAGCGGACGACAGTCACGAGCGACCATGACGTTGGGGTCCGGAACCTCGAGCATGTGGTTGGGCGCGATGTCTTTGGAAATCTCGAACCAGTATTGCGCAATCTGGTTGAGCACCTGGCCCTTGAAGGGCAAGGTCCCGAGTACCACGTCAAAGGCACTGATGCGGTCACTCACCACAATGATGCGCCGGCCATCCCCTGGCATGTAACAGTCGCGCACCTTGCCGTGATACACCTCGCCGAGCGAGTCGAAGGAGGTGCCCTCCAAGGTGTGGGAGAGCTGATTTCGAAGAGTTTCGATGGAGGTGTTCATGACGCTACATGCTTTCCGGCGCTAGTTCGTGAACGCACGCTCGAAGATGGTTTCGACGTGCCGAAGGTGATGCTGCAGATCGAAGGCAGCGTCCAGGGCCTTGCTATCGAGACGGGCAGCGATGTCCTTGTCGCGGCCCAGGTTGTCGCGAAAGCTACCTTCGCCAGCGTGGGCGGCCAGGGCGCAGCGCTGAACCATGACATAGGCCTCTTGTCGTGGAAGACCGGCGCGGACCAGCGAGAGCAGGACGGCTTCGGAGAAGCACAGACCACCGGTGCGCTGCAGGTTCTGCATCATGCGATCCTCGTGCACCACCAGGTTGTCGATGAGGCTGGTAGCGCGGGTGAGCATGAAGTCGGCCAGGATCGTCGCGTCGGGAATGCTGACCCGCTCGACCGAGGAATGGCTGATGTCGCGCTCGTGCCAGAGCGCGATGTTCTCCATCGACGCGCCGGCGTAGGCCCGAAGCAGACGCGACAGGCCGGTGAGATTTTCACTTAGGATCGGGTTCTTCTTGTGCGGCATGGCGCTCGAACCCTTCTGGCCCTTGGTGAAGCCCTCCTCGGCCTCGCCCACTTCCGTGCGCTGCCAGTGACGGATGCCGACGGACATGTCTTCAATGGCGGCACCGAGAAAGGCCAGCGCGTGCAGAAGCTCGGCGTGGCGATCGCGGGCCACCACTTGCGAGGCGACCGTTTCTGGTTGCAGACCGACCTCGCCGAGGGCCTCGCGCTCGACCTCGGGATCAATGTTGGCGTAGGTGCCGACCGCGCCGGCAATCTTGCCGACCGAGATGGTCTTTCGAGCAAGCTCAATGCGTCGGCGGCAGCGCGCGACTTCCGCGTACCAACGAGCAAACACAAGTCCCGCCGTGATGGGCTCAGCATGAATGCCGTGCGAGCGCCCCATCACGGGCGCGTCCTTGTGCAGCGTGGCCTTCTTCTTGAGCGACTCTAAGAGGCCGTCGACACCGACCAGGATGCGGGTCATGGCTTCTTTGCACAGAAGGCCAAGCGAAGAATCCAGGACATCGCTCGAGGTCATGCCCAGGTGCAACCAGCGCGCAGGCTCGCCGGCTAGCTCTTCGACGTGGGTGAGGAAGGCAATGACGTCGTGGCGAGTCGTCGCCTCGATCTCGCCGATGCGCGAAGCATTGAGCTTGCCACGCGCCTTGCCCGAGACCTTGGCGGCCGTCCCCTCTGGGACGGTGCCTCTGCGCTCCATGGCCTCACAGACGGCGAGCTCGATATCAAGCCAGGTCTCAAATCGCGAAGAATCGGACCAAAGCTGTGCAAATTCGGGTCGGGAATAGCGCTCGATCATGAAGTCGGCCTTTCGAGGCAACTCTTAGTCAGAAGGCGTGTGGGATGCAAGGCCAGCGAGCCCGCAGCGCCGGCATTGCGCAAAAATTAGCCGAGTGAATTCGCTTATCGACACCGCAATCTCACCTAGCGGCCTTGCCACATGAAGCTCTGCGGGCGCTTATTGCCGCATTCACGAGTCGGCCTCCCTGCGCATCCTCGCAGGCCCTCATGGTGATCTCTGCGTCTCGACGAATGGCTCGACCACCTTGCCGCATCGCTACCTGCTTGTACTCACGCTAGCGCTGCAAGAGGAGCACGGCGAGGACGGTTGCCGCGCCAAGCACCAGAGCAAGCAGCAGATAGATCCAATAGTTCGATCGCGCAGAGCCTCGCGCGCTGTGCAGCTTGGGTGGCGCCAGGGTGCCGAGCGCCTGCTGCGCGTTTGGGCCCTGACCAAGACTTGCCAGGGGTCGCAGCACAGGCCGCACAGGTGATGGCAGCGCTTCCTCTAGCTTGAGCATCTTCTGCCCCGGTGGCGTCACTGGCTTTTGCGAGAGCATTTGCAACTTGATGGCCGGGCTGCTCTCGTCGATGGTCATCTCGTTCAGGGGGTCGATGACCAGCGGCGCGCTAAGCAAGGTCTTCTCATCCGGATCGTCAACGCCGAGCGCTACACCTCGCTCGAAACTTCCTGCCGTCGGCACAACGAGGGTCGTGCTGTTCTCGGTGGCCTCCAGATCTTCACCGGCGTCGGTGGCAGGCAGAACCAGGGTGTCCTGCTCGCCCAGAGGATCCGGCCAGGCAAGGCGGATGGCCGCGAGCATGTCGTGCCCCGAGCTGCGCAGCGCGGGCGTCGCCAAGAGGCCTGGGCGCAAGGCACTGAGCCTTCTCGGCGAGACTTGCGCAAGGCGATCACTGGCCTGCTCGACGCTCGCTCCCTGCGCGCCCGTGGCCAGCTCGAAGAGGACCAGGGCGACAGAGTACCAATCCGCGCTC
>JAHEAK010000421.1 GCA_024642805.1 Kofleriaceae bacterium
GGTCTGCAGGTGCGCGGCGGTTGTTCGTGTGCCGGTCCCTACGGCCACCGCTTGCTCGGCATCGACCTGGTCAAGAGCAAAGCCTTCCAGCGCGAGGTCACTCGCGGATGTCAGGGCATCAAGCCTGGTTGGACACGCGTCAACTTCAACTACTTCATGGCCGAGGAAGAGTTCGACTACGTCCTGGAGGCCATCGACTTCGTTGCCACCCACGGCTGGAAGTTCCTGCCGCTCTACACCTTTGGTGGCGAGGAGGGCATCTGGACCCACCGCGAGTGGAAAGCCTCCCACAAGATGAGCTTGCACGACATTCGCTATGTGGGCGGCGACCTTGCCTATCCGCACCATCACGCCGAGGTCAAAGAGCTGCGCTACAAGGCCAACCTGGATCACGCCAAGCGCGTGCTTGCCGATCTGGAGCGAGAGATTCACTCTGTGCCCGCGTCGGCTAGCCAGACCGAAGACTTCGAGGCCTTGCGCTGGTTCCCCTTGCCAGAAGAAGTATGTGGCGATGTTGGCCCCCCTTCCAAATAAGCACATCGCTCGATGAGCGAATCTGGCCGGCCGCGCCTATCCAACGAAACGATAGGCGCGTTGCTGGGACTTTTGTGCGCCGTCTCGACTGCCAGCTTCGTGATGTGCTTTCGGGAGGCAAGTCAGCTGGCCCCTCGCACCAGTGTGGTGGCGGTGATGCTCTTGGCGGCGGCCATCCTGAACAGCGCCTTGACCGCCTCTCGCCTGCAAGCGACACCTCGGCCCAATGCCGAGTGGCTGCGCACCGCTCTGGTCTTGAGTGTGCTTACCGTCGTGGGAAACCTGGCGCTGGCGGTGGCCTTGCCGCTGCTCGGCGCGGGGGTTGGCAGTACCTTGATGCAGACCCAGGTGCTCTTCGTTGCCGTGCTGGCCTGGTTCTTCTTGGGCGAAGCGATCGGAGCGAGCCTGGCACTTGGCGCGCTGATGGCCGCCGGTGGCTTTGCCTTCTATGCGCTTCCTGGGGCAGGTACGGCCGGATTGAGCGCTTACGGCCTGGCCCTTGGTCTGGTCACGGCGCTCAGCTTCTCGGCGATGATCGTGTGGACTCGCAAGGTCATTGCCGGTCTGGATCCAGTCTCTCTCAATGCAGGTCGCTTGTGGATTGCCGTGCTCGGCATGATGCTGTGGCCCGGCGTGCTGCACCACGCTGTGCAGATGCCCACCCGTGCCTGGGCCTTTGCCGGCTTGGCCGCCCTGGGCGGTCCGCTGGTTGGTCGACTCGCGATCATGTACTCGCTCCGCTATATTTCTGCCGCCAAGACCAAGCTGTGGGGCATGCTGGCTCCGGTCTTTGCCTTCTTCTTCGTCTACCTGATCTACGGCGTCGCGCCGAGCCCCAGAGAACTGGTTGGGGCCTTGCTCATCGTCGGTTGTGTGCTCTTGCCAACGCTTGGCACCCTGCGCGCTCGTCGCGGCCAGTCACGTCGCGGCTAGTAACGTCGCGGCTAGTCAGTATCAGTTCGAGTGCTCGGGCGAGTGCTAGCGCGCCACCAGCTCGGGCAGCTGCCAGCTGGCTTGCAAGGCCTGATAGCGATCGCGGGGCAGGGCGACCAAGAGGGGATGCTTGGCGGGCTCGAGCCAGCTCATCACGCTCTGCATGTCGGGCAAGGCCATCGCTGTGCAGCCGATGGTCGGCGCCCCCGCTTTGCGCCAGACGTGCAAGAAGATGCACGACCCGCCCTCCGGAACGGGGGCCATTTCGGAAGGGACGATGCGATTGTGATCGACCTCGATGACTAAGCGGTAAAGCTCATCCTTGCGGCGCATCTGCTCGGCCTCGCTCCAGTCCTTGTCAACACCCTGCGTGTCGAGAACCCGGTTGTATTGCCTAGAGCTCGAGTCGTTGACACACAACCAATCGGCGCTGGTCTTTTGGTAGGGCAAGGAGGTGCCGCTCGGCGGTGAGGAGTCATAGCCATAGGCCTTGCCGATGGCAAAGACTCCCGCAGGACTCTTGCCGTCGCCTTCGTGCTTGATGGGATCGTCGGCATGTACCAGGGCGGTGGGCGCACCCTCTTGGACCAGGGCAGCGTGCTCGCCACGTCCCCAGGCTAGGCCCGTGCGGCCAACCACGCTGGCGACGCTCTCGCCAACCGCTTGCCACGCTTGCCCAGGCTTGCGCTCATAGCGCTGCAGCCGTGAATCGATGGCATTCCAACTCTCGGTCGTCACCACCAAGAGCTGGGTGCACTCGTCGCCGATGGGGCCCGCCTCGTCTGCGGGCGTGGCGGCGTCAGCGGGCGCGGGCTTGTTCGTCTCGCTTGGCTTGGAGCTCGTCTGTGATGTCGAGGCCGAGCTCGACGCGGATTTTGAGGCAGTGAACAGCTCGGGCTGGGCTTCTTTGTTGCTGCCACAGGCGCAGGCGAGTACGAAGGCCAGGGCAGGGGCGAGAGCAGGCGCCCGTAGTGGCGCCCGTCGTGGCGCCGGTACTGACCTGGGTACTGGCGCCCGTACTGGCCTTGCCCTCAACGACTCATCTCGAGCATGCGCTCGATGGGCAAGAGGGCGCGTGCGCGAATGGCCTCAGGTACGTCGACCTGTGGTGAGAGATCGCGCAAACAGGTGTAGAGCTTCTCCATGGTGTTGAGCCGCATGAAGGGGCACAGGTTGCACGCACAGCTCTCGTCTTCGGGCGGGGCGGGAATGAGCAGCTTGTCGGGGGCTGCTTGTGACATCTTGTGCAAGATGCCTGCTTCCGTTGCCACGATGAAGGAGCTTGCGTCGCTGTCGACGACATAGTTGAGCAGGCCCGTGGTGGAGGCGATGCAGTGGGCGTGGCGCAAGATGCTCTCTTCACACTCGGGATGAGCGATGACTTTGGCCTCGGGGTGGCGCACCATGAGCTCAATGAGCTTCTTCTCAGAAAAAGTCTCATGGACGATACAGCTGCCCTGCCACAGGACGATGTCGTCGCGACCGCTCTCCTTGCTGACATAGCGACCGAGATGGCGATCGGGAGCAAAGACGATCTTCTCGTCCGGACCGAGGGCCTTGATGATCTTGGCGGCGTTCGAGGAGGTGCAGATGATATCGGAGAGCGCTTTGACCTCCGCGCTGCAGTTGATGTAGCTCACCACCGTGTGATCGGGATAGTTCTTAAGGAAGGCCTCGAAATCGTCCGCAGGACAGCCGTCGGCCAAGGAGCAGCCCGCGCTCAGGTCAGGGACGATGACGGTCTTTTCTGGGTTGAGAATCTTGGCGGTCTCGGCCATGAAGTGCACGCCACAAAAGCAGATGACGTCGGCATCGGTGTTCTTCGCAGCGACCGAGAGCTGCAGACTGTCGCCAACGAAGTCGGCGAGATCTTGAATCTCGGATTCTTGGTAGAAGTGGGCCAGGATGACAGCGTTCTTCTCCTTCTTCAGGCGGAGGATCTCGCTCTCTAACTGCAAGGGGCCGGGCATGCTCATGAAGCAGAGGTACCACAGGCGATGTGCGTCTGCCTCGGGGCGTGGACTGGGAAGCAGCGCGGGCTGGGGGAAAGGGCATCTCGGCCCCTGGTCGGCAGACCTGGGGTCTTATAAACGTTTCCAAAATAAGTAAGCCACGATGCCTTGTAAGACGACGATTTACTGTGCTACCTTAATAATTGCCAGTAATATTAACTGATTACAGTGGCGGCGCTCATCCCACATTTCCAGGCATGAGCTCTGCAAAAAGGACAGAAACATGGCCTCCTCCATCCGCCGAAGCAGCCCGATTTGCCGAACCAGCCTTGTCTCTCTTGCCATGGGCGCAGCGGCCCTCAGCGGGGCAGCCTGCCAGAGCGAGCCCAGTGATCTCCAGGGCGACCCGATCTGCCTGAACGAGGATTGCAGCGATGCTCCATCGCCACCGATTTCTGGCAACGCCATTTTGGACTGCTGGATCACCCCGGCTGGTGCAAGAGGTGCTGACCCACGTTTCGATTTGCTCGAGTGTCGGTACGAGCCACCACTTGCCTACCCGACCACCTTGGTAGGCGCGACCGTGAGTGCGCTTTCGGGGCGCGGCGAAGTCTTCTCCGCCGACATCGAGGAGATTGGAGAGATCAAGGCCATGGCCTACATCGATCCGAGTGCCTATCCCATTGAGCTAGACATGGACATTCGCTTCGATAGCAATGACCACCGGGTCGCCGCTCTGGAGGGCCTCGACAAGGTCACCACCAAGGTCATGGTCGGCGCGGCCGCTGATCTCGCTTCGGATCGACCAGCCAGCGCGCACATTCCCTTTCAGCTTTGGGAGGTCAACCTCCTCGGTCGCAGTGAAGAGTTCTCTGCTCTGAGCTTCGGCTACTCCATCGATACCGGTGCAGGCCAGCGGCACGACGTGGCTTTCAAGACCAGACCGCTGCTCTTTGGTCGCGCGGAGACCTTCTACTTGCCCGTCGACGCCGACACCTTTGCTGTGGACGCGACCATGGCCCTGTCAAAGGGCACTCCGGTTTCCGCGACTGTGACCGGGCCAGGCACCTACTCGGTGAAGGATGGCACGCTTCAACGTGCCGAACAGGCCGACCTGCCACAGCTCGATGAGGACGGCAGCGGCCTGGCGAGTTGCTGGTTCGACAACTCGGAGGCCCGCTTCGAACAGCTCTTCTGTCAGGGGCATCAGCAGCGCGGCGTCGACCTGGACGGAGCGTTCATCGAGGTGCTTACCGCCAACGGCAAGCATGAGCGCACCGCTATCGGCAACACGCCCACCTGGATCGCGACGGTTTCTCCCGGGGACTTCCCTGTCAAGGTCGACATGGTTGGCTCGGTCTCCACTGACGTGATTGGCCTGCAGAGTCTGGCCGGCCGCAGCTTACGCGCCAGCGCTACCGTGAGCGGCAAGGAGATTCCGCGAGAGGCATCCCGCCGATCGATTCGGGCACCCTTCTCGGTTTGGCCGGTGAGGGTCGAGAACAAGAGCGAAGGATTCCAGGGCCTGCTCGACAGCTACGTCATCGAGCTTGGTGACGGCATGATCGATCGCTTCGCGAGCCTGGTTGCCGATGCCGAGATTCCCTTCGTTCCCGAAGGCACGGCCGAGAACTTCCTGGTCGCTGCACCCGCCGGTGTCTACGAGATGATTGGCAACGGCTTCATGCTCGTCGGTGGTCAAGCCCAGGAAGTGGAGTTCGTGTTGCGCCCCGGCACTCTCCTGGTTGGAGAGTAGAGCCGAGCTCGTTGACCCACTGATGTGGCACGGGTAGCATCATCAGCCGTGGCCTCCTTGCGTCAGCGCCTGTGCTCGATTCTGGATCGCACGGGC
>JAHEAK010000422.1:0-2369 GCA_024642805.1 Kofleriaceae bacterium
GACGGCAAGAGTCATCGGGCCGCCCTGGCCTCCGAACTCTTCTGATACGCCCAAACCGCGCCAGCCAGCCTCGTAGAGCGACTTCCAGGCTTGCTTGTAGCCGTCGGGAGTCTTGACCTGACCGTCCTTGAGCACGCAGCCCTGCAGATCACCAACGCGGTTAAGCGGCCCGGGTACCTCTTGCACCCATTTGTAGACCTCGGAGAGGACCATGTTGACCTCTTCTTCGCCCCAGTCAGCGTGCTTTCCTTTGCCGAGGATGTCTTGCAGACGGAACTGCTCAAAGAGCAGGAACTTGTAGTCGCGTAGGTCGTGTCGGTAGCGGTTGATGTTCTGAGCAGACATGGAACTTCTCCTGGCAAGGGCACCAATGAATGAATCCTCATTCATTTTCTATTTCCCACCCATTCTGCGCCTGGTGACTCGGCGCGTCAAACCGATTTCGACTTTTCTTCTGGAAAGTTCCGTCCGGGCACGGCTGTAGAAACTTCACAAAATCAGGCGATTGCGCTCGTGCTACCGTCCGGCCATGTCGAGCGCACGCCTTCAAGATCGGGTCGTCATCGTTACCGGAGCAAGCAGGGGAATCGGCGAGGCCACGGCGCTTGCGGCCGCTCGTGAGGGCGCCACCCTGGTCCTGGCTTCCCGCAAACAAGAGGGTCTGGAGCTGGTAGCAGACAAGATTCGCAAGCTCGGCGGCAAGGCCCTGCCCCTGGCCACGCACATGGGCGAGCCCACCGCCATTGCCGAGCTCTTTGCCAAGGCCTGCGAGAGCTTTGGGCGCATCGATGCCCTGGTCAACAACGCCGCCAGCAATCCCTACTTCGGCCCCATGATCGACATTCCCGAGAGCGCTTTTGACAAGACCTTCGAGATCAACGTCAAAGGCTACTTTCAGGCCTGTGTCCAGTATGTGCGCCACCTGCGCGAGCGCGGGGCAAAGGCTGGCAGCATCGTCAACATCGCCAGCGTGGCAGGCTTGCGATCGGCGCCGATGCAAGGCGTCTACGGCATGACCAAGGCCGCGGTCATTTCGATGACCCAGACCCTGGCCTACGAGCTTGGCGGCTCCAACATTCGCGTCAATGCCATCTGCCCTGGCCTCATCGAGACTCGCTTCGCCAGCGCCATCGTGCACAATCCGACCTTGCGCGACATGGTGGTCAAGCGCACGCCCCTGGCTCGCCACGGGCAGCCAGAGGAAATTGCCAGCGCCTATGTCTATCTGCTCTCCGACGAGTCCTCGTTCATGACCGGGCAAGAGATGGTCATCGACGGCGGCATGACAGCGACCTGATGAACCGCCTCGAGGGTGGCTTGTGGTCGACATGCGGCGACATGAGCATGATCATCGGCCGGCTTGGGGGTGGCTTGCGGCGACCTGAGCGCGGGCCAGCAAGCGCTTCTTGCGTTGCCTGGGCGGGCTTTTGTGCTCTCATGCGGGAAGGAATATGAAGCGCGCCACCATTCTCTCGCTAGCCGCTTGCGCGCTCGTCGCCGCTCCGTTGGCTATCTTGGCAGCTCCCACGGCGAAAACGCCGCCCGCCAAGCCCGCAACTCAACCCGCAACCAAAGCCGCAACCAAAGCCGCAAGGCCCCCCGCGCCAAGCAGCACCGGCACCATCAGCGGGGTGGTTAGCTACCAGGGCAAGGCCCCGACGCCAAGCACGGTATCGATGGCAAGCGATCCACTGTGCGCCAAGAGCAAGCTACCCAGTGAAGAACTCGTGGTCGCCGATGGCAAGCTGCGCGATGTACACGTGCGCATCAAGGCAGGCACGGCTGGCAAGCACAAAGCGCCCACCAGCCCCTTGGTCATCGCGCAAGAGGGCTGTCGCTACAGTCCACACGTGGCCGGCGCCATGGTCGGTCAGCCCATCGCCATCCGCAACGAGGACGCCACCATGCACAACGTCCACGCCTACGTCGATGGCGAGACCTGGTTCAACCGCTCACAGCCGAAAGGCGCAGCAGAGATTCGCGAGACCGACACCGGTGAAGCAGGCGAGGTCTTCGAGCTCAAGTGCAACGTGCACTCGTGGATGCGCGCGCTGGTGCCGATCTCGGATCATCCTTTTTTCGCGGTGAGCGATAGCAAGGGCGCTTTCACGATCGAGAAGCTCCCGCCCGGCACGTACACCTTGGAGGCCTGGCACGCCAAGCTCGGCCTTAAGTCGATGAAGATTGTGGTCAAAGCCGGCACCAACAAGGCCGACTTCCAGTTTCCCTAGGGGAGGTCGACAAGGGTTGCTGTCTGCCGGTGTAGTGGACTCGATTACTCTGTATGTTTAACCACTTACGAGGTTTCCACTCTTGTTGAAAAGAGTATTTCAAGCTACAGTAGATTTTCATGTTGCGCTGGGTCCTGT
>JAHEAK010000422.1:2379-5269 GCA_024642805.1 Kofleriaceae bacterium
CCAAGGTTCGCATCTCGGCGGCTCTCAGCCTGGCCAAGCTCGATGACAAGCGAGCCATTCGCGCTCTTGGCAAGGCGCTTCGCGACGACAGCGCGGCCAACATTCGACGGATCTGCGCCGCCTCCCTCGGTCAACGCCTGGCGACTCTCAAGGGCAAACTTCGCAATGAGACCGTGTCGCTGCTGCGCGATGCGGCCAGCAAGGACAAAGACAAAGACGTGCGAGGCAGTGCCGAGGTCGCGCTGGCCAAAGCGCTCAATGGCAAGCCGGCTGGCGACTCCGACAAGGCTGGCAAGAACACGGGCCTCTTGGTTGGAGTCAGTGCACCCGGCAAACGCAATCGCAATGTTCCCGCCAAAACCGCCAGTCTCCTGCAAAGCACCGTCAAACAGGTGATTCGCGACAAGGCGCCAGCCAACATTCAAACCGCTCCTGGTACGGGCATGCCTTCCAACTTGCAGCTCAAGCAAAAAGGCCTGGCCGGCTACTCCATCGTCCCCGATGTCTCCAAGCTCAAGATGATTCGCAGAGGTCGACAGGTGCTCGTGCAGTGCGAGGTCAGCCTGCGTCTCTCGCCATGGGCGGGTGAAGGAGAAGTCTGGGTTGCAGACAAGACCGCCACCGTCACCGGATCGGGAACCGTCACCAGTGGCAACTCGAGTAAGGCCATCGCTGACTCCTCCGAAGAGTGCCTGGTCGCGGTCGTCTCGCAGGTGACGCTCAACCAGGTCGTGCCCTTCTTGAGCGCCCAGGCCCGCTAGACAGGTGCTGCGGCGCTGATGCCCTGCGACCGCGGGCGGCTTCGACTCGCGGGCCGCTTCGACTGTGGCGCGCTTCGACTCGCGGGCGGCGCTTCGACTCGCGGGCTAGCTTCAGTGGCCGAGCGCGGCCAAGAGCTGAGCTGGCTCGACGTTGTCGCTGGCCTCGCGCGCCTGATAGTTGAACAAGACCTTGCCGTCGGGCTGGATGACCAGGGCCCCGCCCTGCTGCCAGGCATCGCCCTGGGTACGTCCCTGCATCATGCCCGAGGCGACTCGCTGCATGCCTTTGAGGATGGCCCTAGGGTGCACGGTTGCGCCCACACTGCGAACCAGTCCGAGAGCGGCATAGGTCGCGAGCGAGGGGTCGGTGTAGATCGTGCCTGTGTAGCCGGTCTTTTCGCGAAATCCCTCGATGAAACTCGGATTGCCATTGCCAATGATGTGCAAGGAGGCGCCGGCGGCTTCGATCTCTGCTCGATGCGCGTGCAACTGCACCGCGTGCTCACGGCAGTGGACTCAACCAAAATGCCGCACGAAGACCAACACCGCCACCCGATCGGCCCACAGCGAGGCAATCGGCACGGCCTGACCGCCATCGTCCAGGACCGTTAGTTTGGCTAGCTCGGTTGCGCTCACTGTAGGCCATTGTAGCAGGGCCCTGGCAGCTCACATACACAAAGCTTCTGGTTAATTCGGATCGCAAGCCGGCCTTTGATAAGCTTGCGAGAGTGGCGATTATCGTGCCCGTAGTGCTCGGGGGCCTTGCCCTCGCCGTCATGGCCATTGTGTCCGTGTTCGCCAATCGCAAACGGCGACGTGGACCACAAGCCGGAGCCGCCAATCATCAGCGCATCTTGATCCACGCAATCAACGATGACCGCTGCACCGGCTGTGATGCCTGCGTTGCCGTCTGTCCCACCAACGTGCTGGACCTGGTGTCGAACAAGAGTCGCGTGCTGCGCTTTCAAGACTGCATTCAATGCGAGGCCTGCATGTGGGCCTGTCCCACCGAAGCACTGGTCATGTTCCCCGAAGGCACCGAGCCGCCTCCGGTCAAGGCTCCCGCCATCGACATGAACTACCAGACAGCTATCCCCGGCCAGTATTTGATCGGCGAGGTGGCTGGCAAACCGCTTGTGAAGAACGCCGCCAACCTTGGGCGTGCGGTGGTCGAGCACATGTTGAAAAACGGCCTGCGCCCGGCCCAATCGAGCGCCAATAGCGTCGATGTGCTCATCGTCGGTTCGGGGCCTGGCGGCATGAGCGCCGCACTCACCTGCAAACAGCGCGGCCTCAGTTATCTCATCATCGAGAAAGAGAACATCATCTCCTCGACCGTGAGCCGCTACCCCAAGGGCAAGCTGGTCATGGCCGAGCCCTACGAGACCCGCAACCTGAGCTTTCTGCCCATCTTCGACAGCACCAAGGAGGAGATGGTCGGTCTGTGGCAAAAGCTAGCCGAGAGCGTGCAGCTGCAAATCAAGATGCACGAGACCGTCGAGGTCATCCACAAGCAGGGTGATGGTTCCTTCGCGACCCGCACCACGGGTGGCGAGTACCGCTCGCAGCGCGTCGTCCTGGCCACGGGTACGCGAGGCAAGCCGCGCGCGCTCGGCGTGCCTGGCGAGCAGTTTCCCAAGGTCGAATCGCTGCTAGAGGATCCCGACGATCATCGCGGCAAGGCCGTGTGCGTGGTCGGCGGCGGTGACAGCGCCCTCGAGGCCGCCATGGCGCTATCCGATTCGGGTGCCAAGGTCATCATTTCGTATCGCGGTCGGAGCTTTCACCGCGCGCAGGCCAAGAACCGCCAGCAGCTCGATCGCATGGCCAACGAGGGGCGCATCAAGATCAAGCTGCAATCGGAGGTCGTCGAGTTTGGCGAAGACACCGTGACCTTGCAGATGCTCGACGGCACCCAAAAGCGCTATCCAAACCAGGCGGCTTTCGTGCTCATCGGCGCAGATCCGCCCGTGCAATGGCTCAGCACCCTGGGCGTGCACTACATCGAGAAGCCGCACATGTCGCCCATGCCAGCCAGCGATATGTTGGTGCAGCAGCTGGTTCCAGACGCGATGGAGTGTCCCGAGGAAGTTGAGGGGGCCGCTGCACTCGTCTTTGGACAGAGCGTT
>JAHEAK010000423.1 GCA_024642805.1 Kofleriaceae bacterium
GCGCGGCGTCTGCCTCCTTCGTGCCCATACGCCTTGTGGCGGTGTGCCAAATTGGATGACCACGGCCCGGGGTCACGCGCGCACGACCCGCCCGTTCGCAAGCCTACTTCTTGGCGGCCACGCGTGCGTTGCTCTTAGTCTTACTTGGGCGCGTCGCGGGTTTCGTCACAGGACGGGCGTAGACCGTGAGTTTGGCAGTGTAGTACTGCCCGGCATCTTTACTCGGGAAGCGCAAGCTCGTGAGGTGTTGGGTCATCGCGGCGTCGAGAGCGGACGAAAAACCGAAGACCACCGCTCGAGTGGGCTCACCGTTCTTGCCGACCACGAACGATACTTCTCCTCGTGCCGTCAAGGTCGGCTCGATGTTCGCAGCCACTGCTCGCAGATCTTCGAAGGCCTGCTCATAGGCATTGAGTTGCTTGGTCGCAGGAGCCGCAGCAAGCGTTTGGCGCGAGTTCTCGACGATGTTCATTTCCCCCTTGGCCTGTTGCTTCACGGTAGCGGGACGACTCGCGATGCCCGTCGACTGCGACTTGCCTAGGGTCAGCTTCGTTGCGCGAAGAGCCACCGAGGTCGAAAGCTGAATCTCGGTTGGACCACTAGGGGTGGCTGCACTCGGGGTGACTGCACTCTGCTGAGTTGCGCGTTGCTTGGCCTCCACCTTTACCTTGGCATTCTCGGCATGCGAGGAGCCAGTGAGCAGGAGAACGAGACTGGGAACGACGACGCAACGGAGCTTCATGTAATCAGCGTATAGAAAATTACAGATTCTTTCGCTGTACGATTCTGCGCCCAAGGTGGTGTCGTGCACTCACCTCGGTGCTGAACCCTTGAGTGGACCCACATCGCCGTGCATCACAAGATGCCATCGACACTACTTCGCTTTGCGCGCTCTGGCTTTCGGGATGGGATCTTCGGGTCTTCCCGTCAACAGACTCTGGACGCGATCGATGAGGGAAGAGCGGGCAAGCAGCTCGGGTGGCAGTTGTTCCTTTGCCCACTGCAGGGCCAGGTCATACACAGGAGCCCGGCTGTGAACTTCCATGGTTGGCATGCCCTTGGCTCGAAGTACGAGTTTTCGATCGCCAAGGCGCTCGCGTAGCCAGGGCCGGTAGTTGGTCTCCTTGTCGTCAAAGCGAGTGACCTCCTGCCAGGTGCAGCTTCGCCCCCACAGGGTCTTCTTGCGGCCATTAAAACTGCGCGCGCGGCCAAGGAGGCTGCGTCTCTCCAGCCCCGAGGAGCTCAATCGCAAGCGACCGGGGATCGAGAGAGCTATTGGGCACAAGAGCGTGAGCAGCCCGGCGCCTACGAAATTGCCCGCAATCAGCAATGAGAATTCTCCCAAGAGAAGGAGTCCAAGAGCGAAAAGCATGACGCCGGTCTCGCTGCCAGGTGGAGGCACCGAGTCTTCGTCGACTCGAAAGTAGAAATGAAACACGCTTTTCGGCGGCGCTGTCTTCTTCGCTCTCATGGGTCTGGCGAGTGCGCCTTGCCTAGGCGAGGGGTGGCGCGAAGGTGATGACCGAGGGCATCCAAATCACTCGATCTCGCATGACCGTCACGGCCTCGCCACTGCTGGTGGGCACGGACTTGGCCAACTCACTTGCAAGTCCGGAAATGCGGGCCGTTTGCGTAGCCGGATCGACCTGCGCGTCCGCCTGGCGAGCCGGATCCGTAGCCGGCACGTCCATGACCTGGACCACCCCATCGCGAAGCGTTAGCAGCACGCGATCCTCGGCGGAGGGATGCAAGGCAAACACCGCCTCTGCGAGTTCTCTTGCGATGGTATTGGCAAATCGCGCCGGAGGTTTTGGTCGTAACCAGTCGAGGAAGCCCATTGCCTAGTTGTAACGCATTTCCCTGGC
The DNA here is from genome assembly GCA_024642805.1 of Kofleriaceae bacterium. GTDB lineage: Bacteria > Myxococcota_A > Polyangia > Haliangiales > Haliangiaceae > NORP324. The sequence goes on from JAHEAK010000423.1 coordinate 1,866, forward strand.
AAAGGTTGTGAAGCCTCGGGCCAAGCCGTGGCTGGCAAGTGGCTGCTGCTAGGGCTTGACCTGCGTGGCCTGGCGAGCGCGCATCGCCTCTCGGCAGCGATGCGTGTCGGAGAAGCCAATCGCTGAGCTCATCCACGAAGGCGACACAGTCAAGAAGGCGGCGATCAAAGCGGGTCCCCATGGTCGGTAGCATTGGCCAGGCGAGCACTCGTCGTTGAAGCTCTCGACGGCCGCATAGGTCGCGCCAAAGACGGCGCTGCCCAGCGCTGCGCCGACCGCGAAGTCGGTTATCGGCAGCGCGTTCGAGCTGGTGCAAGTGAGCGGTGCTTTCTTGGTCAGCATCGCATCCGTGGGCTCCTGAACGAAGACCAGGGAGCAGGCCGAACTGAGCACACACACCATGACAGCCAGCCCGACGGCACCTCGCCAAGGCCCACGCTCGCTGCGCTCATGTTGTGGTGCATGTGCTCTCACGTGCCCAGCATAGCGCGTCTGGCATCAGCACACTGTGATGTCGGCGGCCTCTTGACTGCGTGCTGGCATGCGACATCGCCCCTCGTGTGCTCTTGCTGCTCACAGTTTGTGTCGCGCGCCTGGCAATTGAGTGCCAGCTCTCGTCTCGAACTTGCTAGCATCGAGTACGAACCGCCCAGCCTGGCCACTGGGCCACCTACCGAGGAGACGCATGCGACTTCACACCAGCCTCGTCATCGGCACAGCCCTTCTTGTGCAACTCGCCAGCAGCGCCGCTGCGCAGGTTCGCAACTTCGAGGCCGGCAGCCTGATCGTTCCCACGGATAGTTCGTACCAGAGCGAGGGTATCTATCAGGCCTACGGGCTCCTCTACCAACTCCTCGATCAGGACGTCACGGTCTACTGGGTGATTGCCGACGACAAGATCTGGCACCAGGCCGATTGCGACGCCCCAGGCGATGAGTGCGCTTGGGACTGTGGAGAGGAAGGTTCGGGCATCAAATGCCCCTTCCCCACCGCGAGCCCCGACTTCTTCGCAGGCGCCGAGGTGCTCTGGTCCGACCTTGGTGGCGCGGCGGGCACGTCCATCGCCAACCACGGCTACCGAAGCGGGCCCTTCGTTATCGATGCCGCCGATCGCGACCTGGCCCTGACGATCATCAATGCCTGGAACGACCCAGCACTGTGGGCAGCCAACTCCTGGGCGGATCGTTCGGTGGCTGGCGTGGTCAGCGTGCACTCGGCGACCTCATCCTTTCAGGGCTTCGTGAGCAAGAAGCTCATCGCCGCGCCAAGCATCGCCGTCTTCGCCGACGGCAACGAGAAGATTGCCAACGAGTACCTTCGCAATGCTGGCATTCCGCAATCCAATGGCAACGAGTTTCCCGACATCAAGTGCGATGTCGACACCTGCGGCCCCAACACCGACAACCCAGACATGCTCACGGTCCCCAGTGTCGCTGGCGACATGGGCACCTGCGACGCGCCCAACAGCAACCACAGTAACGGCGCACTCTTCAAGAGCAACGGCGAGCCCGCCTTCTGCCAAATCATGTCGATGCACTGGGGCGTCAACGATCGCGAGCTGGTCGAGTGCAATGGTGGCGCATGCCCAAGCACCCCCGAGCAGTGTGCGGGCCAGCCCATCACCTACCACGGTCACGAAGTCGTCGCCGAGGTGCGCTCCTTCCTGGCCTACCCAACGCACTTCTTTGCGGAGTGTCAGGCGGTCAACGCCTATGAGAACACGGTCCCCAATCCCAACTGGCCCTACCTCGACGATGACGGCCGTATTGGCCACTTCCTGACCACCACGGGCAATCCACCTGCCTGTCCATGCAATCCCGGTCCTGGCGAAGGGCAGTTCGAGTGCGTGGTCGACGGCTGCGGCGCTGGACAAGACTGCTGCCTACCCAAAGACGTCAAGGAGCGTGGCGCTGGCTTCATGATTGCCGCCCAACCCGACCCGTATCAGATGCTCCGCCCCGATGTCGCCTATGCCCAGTTCGATGGTGCCTTCGAGCGCGAGGGAGGCAGCGAGCCGGCCTACAACCTGAGCAGCTACCTTGGCACCACGTACAAGAATGACCGCGACGTCACCTTCATCACGGCCGACAACGGTCCTGGCGTTGCCGATGTATGGATGACCGGCTATGTCGATGGCATTTGCGACGTCAACGATACCAATGACGACGTCGGTGGTTCGACAGCAGCTACCTGCGGCGGCAAAGTGAGTTATCTCGGTGGTCACGATTACACCGACAAGAAAGGCCAGCGACTCTTTTTGAACGCACTCTTCGAGGCCGATTGCGTGACCAACGCCAACTGGCCAAACGCCGACGGCGGTCAAGACTCCGATGGCGACGGCGTAAGTGATCCAAACGATCCTTTTCCCAACGATCCCGATCAGTGCGGCGACTCCGACAATGACCACTGCGATGACTGCTCGAGCGGCACCTACGCGCCAAACGACGACGGCCCTGACTCTGACGGAGATGGCATCTGTGACGCCGCCGGAGGTAACGAGGCCGAGGGCGAGGGTAGTCCAAGTGGATGCGGATGCCAGTCCAGTGACGGTAGCTCGAGCTTCGCGTTGTTCGGCTTTGCCCTGCTCGTGCTTTCCTTCACGCGCCGGCGACGCGCACATTAGTTCGCGTGGCCAGCGCCTCAGCAGCTTCCGACGAGGCTGCGATCTCCTTGGGCACAAGGCCCTCGGCGGATTCGATGAGAGCCTGCAGTCGCGTGGCAAAGCGCGCGACCGGCGCGCCGTCGACCAAGTCGTGATCGACGATGAGTGAGACCGACACGATGGAGCGAAGGGCGAGTGCGCCTTCATGCACCCAGGGCTTGTCGACGGCCCCGCCAACGACAAAGCTCGCCGCGCGCGGTCCAGTTGTGAAGGTGAAGGAGTAACCTGGAATGGCCGCGAACTTGCCGACGCTGGTGACGAGAGTCGTGCCGCCGCGGGCCTTGATGCGGAAGGCGCTTCGCAACAACCAGCGGACCGCGGCAATGCGTAGGATGCGCGGGATCCAGCGCAGCACGCGCTCCAGGCGATGAGCAAAGCGATCCTCCTCGCTGGCGGCTCCGGTCTCGCGATGACGGCTACGCGCAGCGTCGAGCTTGGCACTCAGCTCTTGGGGCGTGCAGTCTTGCGCTCGGCGGAGCACGACCTGCCGGGGAAAATTTCCGTCTGGCGTTGAAACTTCGACGGGTACAGCGATGTCGACGTCGTCGAAAGCCACCAGGCGCTTGCCATGGCGAACGAGATTGAGCTGCGGGTGCTCGGATATCGCCTGGGCGATGCAGCGAATCACGAAGGCAAAGACCGTCACGCGCACGCCCTGCTCGCGCAGCTTGCCGATAGCGACAAGCGCATCGGTGACGTCGAGCTCCATGAGCCCGACCATCGGATGGCCCTGAGGAA
>JAHEAK010000424.1 GCA_024642805.1 Kofleriaceae bacterium
ACGCCCGACGGGGTTGCCTGGGGAGACGGTCTGGTCGAGGCGGCCTTGCAGACTCGACTCACCGAACTCTTCGACACCATGATTGCCAACGAGCCTGTCGACTACCATCCCGGCAGCGGCACCACGGTTAGCGACTTGGTCCACCCATCGCTCTACCCATGCGTCATCGGCCACACCAAGCTCGCCGATGCCAGCACGGCCAAGCAAGGCAGCTCGGAAACGGCCGCATTCGACATCTGGGGCCGCCCCTACGAAGATTCGAAGTTCCAGTGGCTGCCCACCAACCTGCGAGTGAGCGAGGACGGGCAAGCGAGCTTTGAAGGCTACATCAACAATCTCGATGCCGATCGCTATGGCTCCTTCTACCCCGATCTGGCTCGTCTCTTCGAGGCGGCTCTGCCTCTGTGCGAAAGCGTGTATGGCTACGCGCAAGGACTCGACCCCTGGCAACACCAAGAGGACGATTGCGAAGCCGACCTACCAGAACCGGGCGCGCGCTCGGAGGCTCCCGTGCCCGTCGAGCCAAGCTCCTTGCGTGGACAGACGCTGCAGGTGATAAGCAAGCTGGTCGAATATCAAGTCGACAGCGAGAGCAGCTTCGAAGGCGTGTGGCATGTCGAGGGCATGTCGCACGAGAACATTCTGGCCACGATGGTCTATGTGCTCGACAGAGACGAGGAGCTCGAAGGCGGTGAGATTCGTTTCAAGCGCGCCTACACGCGCGAGGAAGCAGGTCAGCTCTTCTGGAACATCAGCCAGGTGCGCACGGGCCCCATCGACGATCTGGTCGGCGAGTCTGTGGTGCCCGTCGGATCGCTGAGCACGCCCAAGGGCCGACTCCTGGTCTTCCCCAACTCACACATCCACAAGCTCAGCCCCATGCGCAGTCGCAGCGGCAAGCCCGCTCGTCGTCGCATCGTCGTCTTCTGGCTGGTCAATCCTGCCACCCCCATCGTTTCGACCAGCGATGTGCCTCGCCAGCAGGAGCTCGTCTCGCGCGAGCAAGCCCTGCAGCACCGTCTCGCTCTCATGGAAGAGCGAAAGCGGCACAAGCAGAGCCTCAACCTGCGTGAAGTCTCGCTCTGCGAGCACTAGCGGAACCCGCGCAGCTCGCGCCTAAGGCTGGGCGCGGGCGTGGTCAGCTAGGGAAAAGCAGCGACGGCCTCGAGGCCCATGTCTTCGGGCCAGCCCTGCATGAGATTGCAGCACTGCAGTGCCTGCCCAGAAGAGCCCTTGCACAAGTTGTCGATGGCGGCGATGGCAACGACGAGCTTAGCTCGCGCATCGTAGCGCACCGCGAGGTGGACGCGATTGCTACCGCGCACGAAGGAAGTATCAGGCAGCGCATCGGGCCCCAGCACGCTCACAAAAGGCTCGTTCTCATAATACTTCTCAAATGCCTCCTGGTAGACTCGCGCGTTCCGACTGCTATCGGTGGGCCGGGCGTAGACGCAGCTGAGAATGCCGCGGCTCATCGGCACCAGGTGAGGCGTGAAGCTGAGGCTCACGTCGCCGCGCGCCAGCTTGCTGAGTTCCTGCTCGATCTCCGGAGTGTGACGATGCGTGCCGGCGATCTTGTAGGGACGAATGCCTTCGCCAAGCTCGGGGAAGTGGGTAGCGAGGCCCGGCGAGCGCCCTGCTCCGCTCACGCCGCTCTTGCTATCGACGACGATGCCACTGGCTTCGACAAGCCCGCCGTGGAGCAGCGGTGCACTGGCTAGAATCGCCGAGGTTGGGTAGCAGCCTGGAGCCGCCACCAGATTGGCCGTGCGAATGCGCTCTCGGTGCAGCTCCGGCAAACCGTAGACGGCCTCGGCGAGGCGGCCCACCGCGGGATGCGAGAGCTCGTCGGCGCTCGCGTACCACTCCTCGTAAACCGAGGCTCGATCGAGACGAAAGTCAGCACTCAAGTCGATGACCTTCAGGTCACGCTGGCGCAGTGCATCGACCGCACGAGCGGAGTGACCATGAGGTAGCGCGGTAAACACAAGTTGCGCCGTGCCGGCAATCGCCGCTGGGTCAAACTCTGCAATCGGCATGTCGAGGCGTCCGCGAAATTGCGGGAAGACCTCATCGATGCGCTTGCCCGCTGCGCGGTCCGCGCAGATCGAAGCGATGCGAATGCGCGGGTGCACGAGCAAGAGCCGCAAGAGCTCTGCGCCCGTGTAACCTGATGCGCCGACGACGGCTACCGCCAGTGGTTCTTCCATACCCGGCAACCCTAGCCACTCGGAGGGCCACAGGCGAGGGCGTGGTGGCCTCCTGTGCGCTTGCCTTCAGGACCTCGCCGAAAACAAGCAAGCCGCCGATGGCTATCCATGGGCGGCCGAGTCACAGAGTCCGAGGAGCGCCAATAAGGGCCGAACGGACAAAAGCCTGCGCAGGCTAACGAGTAGCGCAGCGCAGGCTGGGATCCAGAAGCGCCGCCAATGGCGACGCTCGAGGTCTTAGCGCTTGGAGAACTGGAAGCGAGCGCGAGCGCCCTTGAGGCCAGGCTTCTTACGCTCTTTCTTGCGATCGTCGCGAGTGACGTAACCGGCCGCTTTGAGCTTGGGACGGTTGTCGGCGTCGATCTTCATCAGAGCGCGGGTGATGCCGTGGCGAATAGCGCCGGCTTGCGAGGACATGCCACCGCCGCGGACGCTGCAGAACACGTCGTACTCGCCGACCACGTCCAGCTCCTCGAGGGGCTGACGAATGACCATGCGCGAGGTAGCGCGAGCGAAGTAGTGATCATCTTCGCGGTTGTTGATCGTGAAGGATCCCGAGCCAGGAGAGATCCAGACGCGAGCGACAGCCGTCTTGCGGCGACCAGTAGAGTAGGTTCGTTGAGTAGGCATTATTCTGATACGTCCTAATCGATGGTGAGCTCGCGTGGCTTCTGTGCGGCATGTCCATGCTCGCTGCCCCGCTCGATTTTGAGTTTCTTCATCTGCTGGCGGCCGAGCATTCCGTGAGGAAGCATGCCCCAAACAGCGCGGCGAATGGCCTCTTCGGGCTTCTCGGCAAGTTGCTTCTCAGCGCTCTGCTCGCGAAGGTGTCCAACGTAGCCGGTGTGGTAGCGGTACATCTTCTGCTTGAGCTTGTTGCCGGTGAGCTTCACCCGACCCGCGTTGAGCACGATGACGAAGTCGCCGCAGTCAGTGTTGGGGGTGTAGTTGGGCTTGTGCTTGCCGCGAAGAACCGTGGCAATCTTGGTAGCTGCACGACCCAGAACGACACCATCGAGGTCGATGACGTACCATTCACGTTGGGTTTGGGCGGCTTCTTTCGTAAGCCAAGAAGAGTTTTGACGCTGAGGCATTGGAATTCCTTGTTGCCGAATTGGCGAGGCGGAACGTTTATAAGACGCTAGCTCCCCTGTCAAGGGCGACCTGACAGGACCCGCTCAGAAGCAGAAAGCTTCTTTAGGGCGACTCGGCTCACTGGGCTTGTTGAGGCGCGTTGATCTACACTTAGGACCATCGACATGCAAGCTATGTCTCGTATTTCAAGGAGGTTGCTCGTCCTGGCCTGCCTGGCCCCCGCCTCTGGCTGCGGGGACGATGGCGGCTCTGCTGGCGATGCAGTGGTCGACGTTGGCACGGGCGGCATCGCCTTTGAGCCCCTCAGCGAAGGCGCCTCCCTGCGACTTATCGCCGGCAGCCAGGGCGGTTACCACTTTGTCGTCAACGCCCGCATGCACGACCTATTGGCCGGCGACCCTTCCATGCCCAATCTCCTTGGTAACCCACTGACCAGCTTCTCGTTGGTAAACGCCGAGGGCGATCGCATCGATACCAGCGCCCCACCCTATCGCCTTGGCTACCGCGATTCGGACGAGAGCCCCTGGCTCGAGATGCCCTCGGGACGGCTATTGGTAGTCAATCAGCAGCTGATTGACGCTGACCCCAATTTCCTCGACTCCCTGTATGGGAGCGAGATTTCGTTGCGTGTCACCGTCGTCGACGCCAAGGGCGACCAGGGGAGCGACGAAACCACCATTCGCCCCGAGCGGGATCCCGTGAGCGATATGGCCGACGCGGGCCCCGAAACCCCCGACGGGGGGCCGACGGGCCCGGACGCGGGCCCTTAATTTCAGCGACAACGTCACACCGCTTTGCTACCAATGATACAAATGTTCAGTATAGCGAAAAGAGCATATGAAGCGCATCGGATTCATCCTTAAGCCCCGCCAAAACAACGAAGCGCGCAACCTGCTCTACGAGCTGGCCGAGTGGACCCGCGCCAAAGGCCATGAGCCAGTGGTGCTCGCTGAAGATCGCGTCAATCCCCAGGGCTCGACCTTGGTGCCGGAGATCCATCTGGCTGACTCCATCGATCTCTGTGTCGTGCTCGGCGGTGACGGCACCATGTTGCGCGCGACCAATGCCGTGGCCGGTCGACGCATTCCCCTGCTCGGTATCAACCTGGGTCGCCTGGGCTTTCTCAGTCCCTACGATCCCGCCGACGCCAAGGAAACCCTCCAGAAAGCCCTCGATGGCGAACTGGCCACCGAAGACCGGATGCGTCTCAACGTCGTCTATCGGCCCCTCGATGGCGAGGCCGTGCACCGCTACGCCCTCAACGATGTCGTCATCAGCCAGGGGGCGATGGCACGCCTGGTCGAGTTGCAGGCGCACCTGGACAACTGCTTCATCAACTCCTATCGCGCCGATGGCCTGGTCATCTGCAGCCCCACAGGCTCGACGGCGTACAACCTGGCGGCCAACGGTCCGATCATGTACCCGGGTTTGCGAGCACTGGCCATCACGCCGATCTGTGCCCAGGGTCTTACGAACCGACCACTGGTCGTTCCTGCCGACGGAACCGTTCGCATCTCGATGAGCGGCGAGTCCGTAGGCGTCGTGCTGACCATCGACGGTCAGTGGGCACGCAGTTTTCAAACCGGCGACACCGTCGAGATTCGAGCAGCTGAAGAGCCCGTCACGATCTTCAGCTCGGACAACAACTACTTCAACATTCTGCGCGCCAAGCTCCACTGGGGCGTGGCCCCCATCAGCTAGGAGCCTAGATCCATGCTCAGGCATCTGCGAGTCACCAACTTCGCCATTCTCTCCGACGTCAGCATCGAACTGGGCGAGGGCTTCAACGTCCTCACCGGCGAGACCGGCGCCGGCAAGTCCCTCATCGTCGAGGCGGTCAACCTTCTGCGTGGCGGTCGCGCGAGCGCCAACATTCCGCGCGCGGGCGCAGAGGAAGCCGTGGTCGAGGCTATCTTCGAGCTCACCGATTTGTCGCGAGATGGAGTCGTTGCTCTCCTG
>JAHEAK010000425.1 GCA_024642805.1 Kofleriaceae bacterium
CGCGACGCATCACCGAGATTCGCGTCGAGCGCCACGGCGATCTGGTGCTCCTGGATGTCTGGGGCAACGCCTTTTTGCGCAACATGGTGCGCATCCTGGCCGGTACGCTTGCCGACCTCGGCGCAGGAGCCCTCGACAAGGCGGCGCTGCAAGCCATCTTGGAGAGTCGCGATCGGCGCGTGGGCGGGCAGACGGCGCCGCCGCAAGGTTTGTGCCTCGTTGAAGTCTTTTTCAAGTGATTCCAGACGGATGGCTGGAGCCCTCGCAGTGTAAGATTCGGCCGCCTTTCGCGTTTAGGACTAGAGTTCGTGGCAAGCATTCCATCGTTATCAGATGAGCTCGAGGAGGAGCGAAAACTGGTGGAAGCTGCCAAGGCCGGAAACCTAGACGCCATGCGCCCCATCTTCGATAAATACGCCGGCCCTCTCTATTCGGCCGTGATCATGCCCAAGCTCGGCGATCCGGCCGCGGCGGAAGAAGTTCTGCGCGACACCATGTCAACGGCGATCCAGAAGATCGATCAATTCACCTTCACCGGCAAGAGCATCTTTGCCTGGTTGCGACAGATCGCCGTCAACAAGGCCTACGACGTCCATCGCCACAACCAGCGCGGCCGCAAACTGGTTGTCGCCATGACGCACGAAGCGGAGGCCCAGGCCCTGCATCAGGAGGCCGCCGATGCCGAGATTATCGCGAGGCAAGAGCGAGCCGCCGATCAGCAACGGATCGAAGAGGCTCTTTGCAAGATCAACGAGCGCTATCAGAAGGCCATTCGCCTGCGTCTGATGGACGAGTTGTCCCGCGAAGAGTGCGCGGAGCGAATGGACCTGAGTGTCGCAACTTTTGATGTGGTGTTTTTTCGAGCCACCCGAGCGTTTCGAAAGCAGTTTGGAGAACGAGAGCAATGAGCGATAGCGAGATCCCAGAGGACGAGATGAGCCCGGAAGAGCTGGCGGAAGCCGCCGAGCTTGCCTCCGAAGTCGACACGCTTCTACACGGCAAGGGCCGGCGGGATGTCGTGCGTCCTCAGCAAGAACTTCTGCGGACGGCAGCGATGATTCACGCAGCGCACCACGAACAGGCGCTGGCCCCCGATCGCAGGGCCTCTCTCATCGAAGCCGCCATGTCACAGGCCACGGGTGCAGACCAGGCACGTTTTGCTAGCAGTGCCAGTGCGACAACAAGTGCGACAACAGATGCGGCCGCGAGCGCTCCAACCGAGACGGCTACAAACGATCTGGATCGAGCACGTGCCAAGCGACGGCGTAGGCTCATCGTCGGCACCATGAGCCTGGTTGCGGCCGCCGCCGTCTTCTTTCTCGTCTGGCGAGAGCAAGGCGATCCAGCTACCGGCATCGACCGGCCGGTTGCGATGCAAATGCAGCTGCACGACAACGAGCGCAGTCGAGCGAGCGACCAGGTCGTTGGCCAGATTGCGCCCACGCAGAGTGGGTTGGCGAGTAAGCGCATCGCCCAGGTCTATTCCGATCGCATGTCAGGATATCGGTCTCTGCAGTATCGGCGTTTAGGGAGTTCACAATGAGACGCTCGTCGTTAGAGCCTGTGGCCTGGCTGCCTGTGGCCTGCCTGCTCTGGGCCAGTCTGCTCGGGGCCAGTCTGCTCGGGGCAGCGTCTTGCAAGTCTGACAAGGCGGAGGAGCGCTGCGCCCCGATTCACACGATCGAGGTGCCAGCGGATGCACTGAGCAAAGAACTCATGGCCAGTCTTGGCCAAGCACAGAATTTTCACAGCAAGGCTGACGTCCTCATCGACAATGGCGAGCTCGAACAAGCAGCCGCCACCCTTGCCATGATTTTCGAGATTCCATTTCCAAAGGACGCCCCCGAAGCCGAGGATGTGATGGCCGACACGCGTGCACGTCTTGGCAAGCTCGACATCGAGCTCGGCAAGCTCGACGAAGGCCTCGCGCTGGTCGACGAAGGTATCGCGACCAGCACCCGCCCCTCCTTCTACCTGGCCAACCTGCACACGGTGCGCGGCCAGATCCTGCAAGCCAAGGCCAATGCCGAGGCTGAAGCTGGTGGCGATCCGGAGGCGGTGAAGAGTGCTAGGGTCGAGGCAATCAAAGCTCTCGATCAAAGCATCCAGATCAATGAAGCCTTGCTCAACAACGCCGTCCCATAGAGCCGCCATGACCGTACGCAATTCTCCCCGAACCCTCGTCGCCATCGCATTGCTTAGCTGCGTGAGCATTGTCTCGTGTGGCGGTCAGGCCTCACAGCAACGGCCCTCCTCGTCCCCCTCAAGCCAGGGCATCGACTACGGTCAAGAGGGCGAAGCCTCACAACCCGATGGCGAGAGCAGCGGCGACGAGCGTCAGGAGATAGGTCGACTCTTCCAGCAGATCGGCGAGTACCGCGTGAGCCTGTCGATGTCACGAGAGCCTGGCCAAGAGGCCGTCGAGGCCATGGGTAGCGTCACGCCGCAAGCCGCGGGCAGCGAGGCGCATGCCGCCAAGACCAAGACCTGCAAGGAGGTCTGCCGCATCAGCGAGGCCATCTGCAGCAACGCAAAACTCATCTGCGAGATCGCCGATGACCTGGGTCAAGACCTGTGGGCCAGCGAGAAGTGCTCCAGCGCCAACGCCTCCTGTGAGGAAGCCAGCGAGCACTGCAGCCGCTGCGTGAGCGCGGAATAGCGCTAGCGAGCCCGGCGCGGGCACAGAGCTTGGCATATAGTGCCAGCGTGTTGCTTCGGCTCTCACGCTTGCTCGCGTTGGCTGGCGCGCTCCTTGCGGGCGGAGCCCTTGCCACAGCCGACGATCTGAGCCGGCGCATGGACGACCCGCGTGCTATTGGCCGTGCTGGCGCGACCAACGTCTCTAGTGATAGCGGCGCGGCGCTGGTTCACAACCCCGGTGCCATGATTCGCCGAACGCAAGGGCGACTGGTGCTCGGCACGGGGCTCGCCGATCGCGATGCCCGCTTCGCCAGCGCCTCCCACCCAAGCTCGCCGCTCATCGACAATCGCGCCGGCCCGCAGACAGCGCCGCTTCTAGCATTTCATCAGGGCGACAGCGAAGGTCGATGGGTGCTTGGCGTGGCCCTCATGAACAGCCAGTGGCGATCCAACCTGCCCGCTCCTGCCTTTGGCCAACCCGCGCAGGACGTCGAGCGACTCTTTCCTCATCGCTATGGCGGGACCGACCTGCAAATCGAGTCGAGCCGTTTGGCGTTCGGAGCCGCCATGCGAGTCGGCGATTCCCTTGGCCTTGGCCTAAGCGCCTCGCTGTCACAGGTCTCCCTGCGCGAGAGCCGACGTGTGTGGGCTGGCTTTGCCGGTCGCGACCGACTCCTTGGTGCCGAGCAGGATCTCGAGCTGGTCTTGCGAGGCGAAGACCTCTACAGCCCTGGCGCCTCCATCGGCGCACTACTGGCCCCGCCCGACATGCCCTTTGAATTCGCCCTCGGCCTCGAGTACCGACGCGGCCCGCGTTTTCGCCAAGGCAGGGCCGAGCTCAACGCCACCTCGAGCGCGGCCTTCCCCGCCCCACAGGCCACTGGCGCCAAGAGCAGCCTGACGATCGCAGACTCGGCCGTGCTGCGTGCTGGTGCTCGCTACCTCGGCAGTCGCAGCTTCGTCGAGCTGGCCGCTGACTACCAACTTCAACAGGGGCGCGATCGGCCTGAGTGGCGCATCGATGGCATGAGCGTCAGCGATCAAAGTACGGCACAGGCCGAGATATTGAGCATCCCCGCCTTGCAGAGCTCTCGATCGCACATGGCGCTGCGAGCCTCGGTCGACTACGAGGTCGTACAGGGCTTCTTGTGGCTTACTGGCGGCTACGCATGGACGGCGCCGGCCACTCCTCGCGGGTGGCGCACCCCGGTCGACGCCCAGCTCGGTGGCCACACCCTGGCAGGTGGTCTCGAGGCCAGCTACCAGAACTATCTCTTGAGCGTCGGCTACGCGCGAGCGCTGCGAAGAGAGCGCTCGCTTGCAGCCAGTGGCAGCGACACGCCGGCCTTCAACCCCTTCGATGCCGGAAGCGGACCTGCGAACGCTGGCAGCTACTCGAGCTCCGGCGATGAACTCGGCTTCGCTGTCGAAGTCGCCTGGGACTAGCACCGAGACCCATCTGCATTGTCAGCGCCGCACCGGGAATAAGAACTTTTCCTAGCCCGCGCCTCGACCCAGGCCTAGCGCAGGATATTCCACAATCGGATGGTGATGGCGGCTAAAAACGCCGACGCAGCGACCCACAAGGCCCACGCCACGGCGATGGCGGCTTTGCCAAACATCGCCTGATCGGCAAGGTAACGCGTGCCCGACTCGGGCAGGAAGGCCATGCCACTGGCGCGGGCCAGCTCATAGGCATTGAGAAAGGGGATCTTGTCGCCGAGCGCAAAGCCCGCCAATAGGATGGCGGTCATGAAGATCAGCAGCAAGGCGCGCATACCAGCAGGCTACAGCGACTCGCCAGGTGTACCAAGCTTTCTCAGTTGCCGAACATGTGCACAGCTGGCTGGCTCGAGTCCGCTCGGTATCAGGCACTTGCAAGTGGCACGAGACCTGCTCACTAGAGTCTCGTCGATTGCGAGTGCTGTACAGGGGAAGAGAGTCTGTGTGCTGCTAGTCTTGTTCCCGTGCTAGCACGGCGAGGCACGGGCTCTTCGAAGGCGTTGACCGGTCTTGTGGCACTGGTCATCGCTTTCACCTGTTGTAAGAAGAAAAGCGATCGCGAGTCTGCGGATCGACCGGTCAGCTCCATGACCGAGTTGTATGGGCTCAAGAAGGTGCCCACCTTCAGTATCCAGCTCAGCGAGGCTGACATGGCCAGCATGCGAGCCAAGCCAAAGGACTGGCGCAAGGGCGATTTCGAATATGCCGGGCAGGCCTACGAGGACGTGGCTGTCCGCCTCAAGGGCCATCGCAGCCTGCGCTCGATCGATGAGAAACCGAGCTTCAAGCTGCGTTTCGACAAAGGCAAGGAGCACAAGAAACGCCGCTTCCTCGAGCTCTCTCGGCTCACCCTCAACAACCTCGTCGAGGACCCAACCGTGATTCGGGAGTACCTGGCCTATCGGCTGGCCCGCGAGCTCAAGCTGCCGGTGCCCAAAGCGGGCTATGCGCAAGTGCAGGTCAACGGTCAGAACTACGGGCTTTACCTTGTCGTCGAGACCCCAGACGAAGACTTTCTCGAGCGGCGTTTCGGCAGTAGCGAGGGAGAACTCTATGAGGGCGAGTACGGCTGCGATCTAAGTCCTGAGGACGTGCCCGGCTTCGATCAAGATGTC
>JAHEAK010000426.1 GCA_024642805.1 Kofleriaceae bacterium
CGTCGAAGAGCACCCGGCGGGTGGTGTGCAGGCGCGTGGCGATGTCCTGGTACACGCTCGGATGCTGGGAGCCCGAGCCCTGGGTCTTGACCGCCGAGCCCGCGATGTGGGGATCCGAGGAGGTGGTTGGACGGACCGCTGCCATGGCGGCCTCATCGCTCGCAGCTCCACCGCTCAGCCGCTTGGATCGGCGCGCGGCGGCGGGCGACTGGGTAATGGTGGCGGCCTCATCCTGGTCAGAGGCGAACTCCTGACCTGAAAAAGGGCTGCCATCACCATTCACATCCATACCATAGCGCGTTCCCGGTCCCGATTCATCTTCACTGTCATGCTGCTGGCCGCGCGCTTCTGGGCTACATTCTGGGCTAGAGTTGTAACGTGCTGCAGCGGACGACATCCACGGGCCACGGCCTTCGATTGCCCACCCGCCTGCCCCTGGGCCTTGTGCTCAGTGCCCTGCCCAGTGCCCTCCTCAGTGCCCTGCTCAGCGCGGGCCTCGGCGCCTGCTCCGGCGACGCCGCAACCTGCGTGTCGGAGTTAGGGGCTAGCTGCCAACCGCTCTACCAGCCCGTGTACAGTGAGGTCTTTACTCGCACCTTGCAGCCGCGCTGTGCGCTAGAGGGCGGCAGCTGTCACAGCCTCGAAGGGGCAAAAGCTGGTCTCATTATGGACGACATGGACACGACCTACCAAGCGCTTGTCGACGAGGGCCGCGTGAGTCCTGGCGACACCACGTGCAGCACCTTGCTCGTGCGTCTTGGTGGTGGTGGCGGTGGTGTGATGCCACCTGGCGCACCGCTTAGCGAGGCGGAGCGATGCGCGGTTGAACAATGGATTCGCGACGGCGCGGTGAAATAAGGATCGGAGAGCTAGATGTCTGCCACGTACCGCCCTGCCCCTCGTCGTTGGCGAGTCCCCAGCATCGCACTGCTCGTGCTCATGGTTGCCAGCTGTGGAAGCGACAATCGCTTGAGTCGCGACGAGCTACTCGATCCGGAGACCTGCAAGGACTGCCATCCCAAACACTTCGAAGAGTGGCAGAGCAGCATGCACGCCTACGCCGGCGACGATCCCATCTTCTTGGCCATGAATCGCCGCGGTCAGCGCGAGACCAACGGCGAGCTCGGCGACTTTTGCGTGAAGTGTCACGCTCCCATGGCCCTTGTCGAGGGCGCGACCACTGATGGCCTCAATCTCGATGAGGTGCCGCAACACCTCAAGGGCGTCACCTGCTACTTCTGTCATAACGTTACCGCTGTCGAAGACACGCACAACAATCCACTGGTGCTCGCCAACGATCGCACCTTGCGCGCCGGCATCGACGACCCGCTCAACAACGGCGCACACGCCGCCAGGTACTCCAAGCTACATGATCGCGACAGCCCGGAGTCGGCAGCGCTATGCGGCTCGTGCCACGACATCAAGACCGATGCCGTGCACCTCGAGCGCACCTTTGCCGAGTGGCAGGACAGCGTCTTTCAGACCTTCACGCCCAATCAGACCTGCGGCAACTGCCACATGAATGGCAGCGACGATGTGGTCGCCGACTTCGACGGTGTCGTTCCTCGCCGACGTCACTCGCACAGCTTTCCTGCGGTCGATACCGCCATGATCGATTGGCCTGGCAAAGACAGCCAGCTGCAGCTCATCGAGAGGGAGCTGCGCGACTCGGTACAAACTCGTGTCTGCTACAACCCGCAGACCAACGCGATGGACGTGACCCTGACCAACATCGGTGCCGGTCACATGTTCCCGAGCGGCGCCGCGCAAGATCGGCGCGTGTGGGTCGAAATCACCGCCAAAAACGCCGATGCCATCACCCTGCAGTCGGGTGTGATCGCCGACGACGAGCGCATCGATCAAGTCGACGATCCGCTGCTGTGGAAGATGCATGACACGGGCTACAACGCCGACGACGAGATCGAGCACATGTTCTGGAACATCACGCGCATCGAAAGCGAGCTCTTGCCGCCTTCGGTGACCTTCCAACCGGAGGATCCGCGCTTCGATCACAGCGTGTCGCGCGGGTACCCACTTGGCGCCAATCCACGCCCAGACGAGGTCGACGTCGTGGTGCACATGCGCGCCATTGACCTGGCCGTAATCGACGATCTCATCGAGAGCGGTGATCTCGATCCGATCTATCGCGAGCGCATCAAGACCTTCGCTCTGGAAGGCAGCCGGCAGCACTGGACGCCAGCCCTTGCGGGTCAGAACCTATGCGTGCCCTGAGGCAGCGCCTGGCCCGTGAGGAGGCAAGGCGCACCGCCTGCATGCTTGCGCCCCTGGCCTTGGCTGTTCTGGTCTCGTGCGGCGACAGCGATTCCAGCGTGCGCACCTCACTGGAGCTGCGCATCTCGCTCAGTGGTCAACAGGTCGACGGTGATGGCACCCTGGTGGACGAGCAGGCCATCGACCTTGCCGACGGTTCCGCCTGGCGGGTCTTCTCCGAGGCCATCGACACGGAGTTCGCCGGGCAGCCCGAGGCACTGCGACTCGAGCAGGTCAGCATAGAGCTCCTCGATAGCTCGCAGGGCGTCCTCGACCTTGGCGATGTCTTCAACGGGCCCATCGCCTTCCGCTTTCAGACCACGAGCCAAACGCAGTACTCCCTGGCCGTCGCCGACATCCGCGCCGCCAGCCAGGCGAGTGTCCTCAACGACTTCCTGATCGAATTCAACTATCCGATCATCGACAGCACCGAGCAGGCCCTGCTGCTCGCGGGCCAAATGCAGACCCTCTTCGTTGGCCAGGCTGGTGAGGAGTTTCGAGACAGCGCGTCGATCGCCGAGCTGAGCGCCCGCCTCGATTTCGTCGCCACGCCGCCCCCCGCGCCCACACCTTGAGCACAAGCACCGAGCCGCCGTGGGCGAATTCGAGCCACGAGTGCATCTTCCCTGGGAGCAATCCGCTAAAATTCAGGAAATGGCCTTCGCACAAGAGCAACGGGAAGCCCTCCACCTTCTACAGGGAATCGAGAACGGCACCCTGTCGACGAGCCAGGCTTCACACCTCGTGGACGAAGCCGATCCGGTCCTGGTCTATTTCATCTTCACCTGGTTGCGAAAGCGCTACGAGGGCCATCCCGCGTCGGAAGGCGTGCTGGGACGTTTGCTCGAGCTCACGCAAGGGCACAGCAATGTGAAAAATGCCATGAGCGAAGGCGCGGAGGATTCCATCGTCGCCTGGTTCGAGGACGAGTACTCCTACCGAGACCTCTCGGCCGCCGAGTTCATCGAGATCGTCGTCGAGAAACTCGAAGGCTAGGTCCAAGAGCGGTCGCGAGGCCGACACTGACGATCGCCTACTTGTGCCCGCGCGCCACGCCCCACATCTCGAGGGTGGCCCCGAGTCGATAGTAGGGCTCCCAGCCGTAGCGTTTCTTCCAGCGCTTGCGCACACGACGATAGCTCTGCCCGCGATAGCCCGGTCGTCCCTGCAAGGCCAGCTGATCCTGTAGCTGCGGATTGAGAAAGTGGGTGGCACCACCGGTCGGATCGCTGGCAAGCGGCGCGTGCAAGATGCGCCGAGCCAGCTTGCGATCGGCGGCGATAGCATCCTGCTGGGAGGAGACCGGTCTGCCTTCCTGTTGCCCGCCGCAGGGCTTGCAGACCATTTCGGCAATGCTCTGTCGGCGTTTGGCCGCCAGGTTTCGCACCGCCCAGGCCACATGCTCTTGCTGCTCGGCACTGCAGATTCCCACCTCAGAGCGAATCACCCTGGCAAGAGCTTCGACTTCACTGTCGAGGAAGGGCTCCTTTGGCGATCCAAAATCGAGCCAGCGCAAGAGAATCGCGGCGGCGATGGCCAGCGCCAGGTGCAGGCTCAGTCGCCGGTTGCTGGCGCCAGAGACCAGTCCTCGAGAGGCTTTTTTTCTGCGCTTGGCCACAGAACCACAGCGACGGTATCACCCGTGCGTGGCGTGGCAAGCAATCACCTGTGCCCAGCCTCGGCAATGGCTCGCAGGCCGGCGGCCGCAGAGGCGCGCACTCGTGGAGCCAGGTCGGCGCCGGCACGCTCGAAGAGTGGCGCGGCCTCGGCAAGTCGTCCCTCGTCGACGTAGAGCCAGCCGAGCATGGCGGCCACTTCCCCTACGCGGGCATCGTCAGCCTGCCTGTTCAAAAACTCTGACATCGCCGAGATGGCCGCCTTGCGCTTGCCTGCGCGGGCAAGTGCAATGCCGAGCCAATAACGAGCGTCCCCGCGCAAGGCCTCGTCGTCGCTTGTGTCGATGGCGGTGCGCAGAGCAGCGATGGCCTGCTGGTAGTCGCTGTCCTTGAGGGCGCGATAACCAGTGCGAAAGGCCTGCTCGCCAGGACTGGCGCCTGCAGCCGCGATTGCCAGTTCGCTGGAGTCCTCGGTGGCAAGGTCCGAGCTGTGTGGGTCAGGCGCTTCCGGCGAGGCAGATGACCCTTCCTTGGCCTTGGTGCCGGCCTCCGGCGAGAGCGACTCTGCTAGCCGTGGACGCGGGTTCGCGGGGCGCAGCGGGCTGGCCCGTGTCCCTTGTTGCGCCTGGCCCGCCTGCCCTTTGCTATCGGGCACGCCTCCCGACCTAAGCTCGAATGCCTCGGTGATCGGTGCCTGCCAACTCTGCCCGGGCCCGAGCACGATCGCGGGCTGATTGGTGATCTCGATGCGCACCTGGCCGACCACGACCCGTACCGCGCGCAGCGCATCATGCTCGGCGCTGAGCTCGAATTGGGCGCCCGCTTGACCCTCGATCCTCGCGTCTTCGGTGCGAATCCTCAGCTCCTGTTTGGGATCGGGTTGCACCTGCATGGCCAGACTCCCGTCCTGCAGACGCACCTCCTCGACCAGCACCCTCACCCCTGCACGCCTTTCTTCGCGAAGGCTTCGCTCGTAGTGCGCGCCCTCGACAGAGCGCAGCGAGCTGAGGGCGGGACCGCCGGCATGCTCCTGCCCCAAGCTCTCTGAGCCCTGATAGCGACCGATATAGAAAGCGATCGCCGCCGCTACTGCGGAGACGCCCAGCGCGACCAAATAGGGCGAGCGCGTGGCGACTCGCGGTTGCTCGCGCTCGACGGCCTGCAAGAGACTGGCGCGCAAGCTCTCGACGCGCTCGACATCGGGCTGGTGCGTCGGTAGTTCCTTGGCAAGGCTCTTGAGATCGTCCACGTTCATCCTACGACTCCTGCTCCAACGACTTTCGAAGACTTCTGCGCGCATCGTGCAAGCGGCGCCAGAGGGTTCCTTTGCGCACGCCGAGGGCACAGGCTGCTTCGACGCCCGAGA
>JAHEAK010000427.1 GCA_024642805.1 Kofleriaceae bacterium
GTGCGCAGCTGCCGCAAGAACTCGGTGATCGCCGAGCTCTTGCCAATGCCCGAGGGCCCGGTGATGAGCACAGTGCGCGAGTGGCGCGTATCTTGGACCAGGGCGAAGGTCTCGAGCAGCGAAGCAATCTGCTGGTCTCGGCCCAAGATCGCGTGCTCCTGGCCGACAGAGCTATCTGTTTGCGAGGAAGCCTGCGCTTCTTGGCTAACGCCCAGCGCTTCGAGAACGGCCGCGCCGCGCACGCGCCGCTCCGGGTTGCGCTCGAGCAAGCCCTGACAAAGGCGATCCAGATCGTCAGCGACCTCTGGCACCAGTTGCCTGGGCGGCGGAGCGACCCGCTGGGTCTTCTTGGCCAAAAGCTCCACCGAGCGCCCGGTAAAGGGGTGCGTACCGGTCAGCGCTTCGTAGAGCAAGACGCCAAAGGCGTACCAGTCGGTGGCTGGCCCAAGCTCGCGTTCGGCGCAGGCCTGCTCGGGTGACATATAGGCGATGGTGCCGACCACCGCATCCAACAGGCTCTCGTTCTCGAGCTCGTCGATATCGACCGCCAGTCCAAAGTCGAGAAGCACGACGCGGCCCTCATGGGTAACGCGCACGTTGGATGGCTTGACGTCGCGATGCAGCTTGCCGGCCTGGTGCAAGGCCGAGAGTCCGCTCGCAAGCTGCGGCAAGAGTGCGCGCAGACGGCTCTCGTCACAGGCGATGGTCCCTGCTTGCGGCTCGCGTTGAGCGCGCAGGTAGTGCATGGCGTCGTGGCCTTCGACGAGCTCCATGGTGAAGAAGACCTCCTCGTCGGTGACGATGAGATCGTAGAGGGTGACCAGGTTGGGATGCTCGATACCTGTGAGACTGCGAAACTCGCGCTTCAAGCGGAAGATGGAATCAGAACCGGGTCGCTTGAAGGTCTTGAGCGCCACCCGCTCGTCGCGCTGGATATCGTGAGCCTCGTAGACAACGCCCAGGCCGCCTTCGCCGAGCTTGCGAATGATCGTGTAGCGCTCATGGCTGGGTGGGTGGTCGATGACGAGCCTTGCTTTCAGCTCGGTCTGCTGGTCGCCGCCAGCCGAAGCTAGCGACGAGACGCCAGCGGAGGCGCGATTGCCGACGATGCGTGCCAAGAGAGGTTCGATGGCGGCATTGGCATCGAGCTCGAGTAGCTGCGCTAGTTCTCCCGCGAGTTCCGGCTCGCTCTCGGCCAGCTTGCGAAGTGTTTCGAGCTGGGCGTCGCTGTCTCGCTCGCATAGTTCTCCGAACAATTCGGATAGGCGTTCGTGGTGATCGCTCACACATCAGGTCCAAGGTCGCGGCCGAGCTCACGACTGAGCCAGGCGCGCGCGAAACGCCAGTCGCGACCGACGGTCGGTATCGCGACCCCAAGCTCGGCGGCGATCTCCGCTTCGCTCAGTCCTCCAAAGACGCGAAAGACCGCGACCTGGGCCTGGCGCGTACTGGCAGCCTCCAGCCGCGTGAGCACTTCGTCGAACGCGAGCAGATCGTCAGCGCTGGCGGCCGCCCCGGCGACCGCGTCGTCAAAGGTAAGCATCACCTCGCCGCCGCCGCGCTTGTGCGCAACACGTCCGCGAGCGTAGCTGACCAGAATTCTTCTCATGGCTATCGCAGCCAGCGCCAAGAAGTGCACGCGGTCCTGCACCTGCGCATCGGACTGCCCAGCAAGCTTAAGATAGGCGTCATTGGCTAGCACCGTCGTGCACACGGTCTGGTTGGGACCTTCGCCTCGCAACTGCCTGTGGGCCAGAGCGCGAAGCTCCTCGTAGAGGGCAGGATCTAGCTCTTGGTTGGCAGCCACGGGTTGTAAGCCCATGAAAACACGAGGTTTGCAAAAAATCTACGTATTCGATGATCGGATCCGAGCCGGCTTTGCGCGTTTCCCAATGAGCCCCAAAAAATCCAGCCACCCATTGCCGAAACTGGGCCCCCTCCCCTGGGTCCGCTCCTGGGGCCCGACTCGGAACAAGGAATCGATTATGAAACCAGTAATTAGCGCAGCCTGTGCCGGCCTACTTCTCCTGCTTAGCCAACCGGCGGATGCCGCGGAGGGCGCCCTGCACACCTCCTTCTCCTCGCACATGCCGGCGATCGAATCGAGCTTCGAGCGCTGGGATATCTGTCAACAAGTCGACGATCTCATCGACTCCCTTGGCCTGGCTGGAAATCTTCTGCCCAGACTCTGCGGCGTCGAGATGACCCAGAGCTTTAGCGTCGGCGTGGCTTCGGTCAGCCTGGCTGGCACTCTGCAAGAGCTGATCGTCGATGATGGCTTCGTCAGCGTCGAAGGCCCCGTGGACATCAGCGTCGACTTCACCCCTGTGCGCATCGCGGGCGGGCGGGCACCGAGCTTTGCTCCTTGCGATCGCGGCGACTTCGAGGGTTGCATGCAGCCAACGATTTCGACCTTCGCCAACTTCCTCGCCAGCTTCGTTCCCGCTATCGATCTCGAGGTGCCCGTTCCCGTACGCGTGTGCGCGCCTGGTACGCCCATCATCGTCAAAGCCGCCACCTTGAGCGCAGGCCGTTGGATTCCTGGTTCCTGGAGTGGCTGGACCTGGCATCCGCCGCGCTACATCCCCGGCACCTTCAGTGCGCCCGTCATCGAGATGTGTCACATCACCGACTACGGCCAGCTGCCGACGGTAACTCTGCCCGAGGTACAAGAGGTCGTCATCGATGTCTACCCGCATCTCACCGCCGACATGGGACTGAGAGTGTCGGGCGACGGTTCGATCGAAATCGAAATCCCGGTGCCCTACGCTGGCGCGAAGTTCGGCTACGGCAATAGCTGGCTGGATCTGAACCTAAGCGCGGGTGTGTCGCTGGTGCTGTCGATGCAGGTCGAGAACGCGGGCGCCGACGCCTTGCTCTCGTTTGATGAGGAGCTGCACATCCGCAGCCGTTACACCCGCGAGGGTGGCTGGAGCCAGCGCGCCGAGCTCATCGAAAACCAGATGGCCCCGGCCCTCATCCCGCACCGCGCCAACCTGAGCATTCGCGCTGGCGTCAAGCTGGGTGTCGAAGCCACCGCCATGGCTCACATTGGTCGTGAGCAGGCTGCTACCGGCAATTCCGCATCGGATCCCTCGAAGACGAGCGAGGAGACGAGCGAGGGCAATGCCGACGACGACGAGCCCAGCATGTGGGCGAGCGAAGAGGACGATTCCACTGCAACCGAAGAGGAAGAGGACTCGCAAGAGCTTCCACCACTACCTGTGCCCGAACCCGTTCAGTGCGCCGCACAATGGCTCGCCGATGGCGCCAGCTTGCAGCTTGGCCTGGAGACCAAGGCGGCGCTTGTAACTTTCGTCGAAGGTCGCTTTGCTAGCGATGGCAGTGGCGGCTTCACGGTCGACGCCGCTGCCGAGTTCTCTCACGCCGAATCGCTGGCCATCCCCGGCATGTGCGCCATCGATTGCGCGAGCCTGGCCGGGAACGATAACCCTGCCTGCGCCACCACCGAGCTCTTTCGCCTACCTATCGCAGCTCTGTAGCAGGGCATCCGCCGCTAGCTCTTCGTAAAGCCCAACGAGGCCGAGTTGATGCAGTAACGCTGCCCGGTCTCGGTGGGCCCGTCGTCAAAGACGTGCCCGAGATGCGCGTCGCACTGGGCACAGCGGACCTCGACCCGCTGCATGCCGTGGCTGTAGTCTTCGATCAGGGTGACGTTCTCATCTTTGATGTGGCGATCGAAGCTCGGCCAACCGCAGCCGGAGTCGAACTTGGTGTTGGAATCGAAGAGGTCGGCGCCACAGCAGACGCACACATAACGACCGGCCTCCTTGTGAAAGTTGTACTCGCCGGTGAAGGGCCGCTCAGTCCCCGCCTCGCGCGTGACCCAGTACTGCAAATCGGTGAGTTGCGCGCGCCATTGCTCTTCGCTCTTCTCGACCTTAGGCGCCTCGACTGGTTTCTTGACCATGTTCACAGGGTACTATATCGGCATGTCGTTGGTATCGAGCGCTGCGCCCCTTAGCGAGCCGCGCGCCTACTGCTACCGCTGCCGACGCGCCCAGTCGATGTGCCTGTGCCAGCTCTTGCGGGCCTGCCAAAACCGCACCCAGGTGCACGTGCTGCAACATCGGCGCGAGAGCAAACACGCCTTCAACACGGTTCATCTCTTGCGCCTGGGCCTGGCACGCATTCACGTTCACGACTTGCCCACCGACGTGGGCCGCGGCTTCGCCATGCCCGAGGGGTTTCCGCAGGACGCCGGCGTCCTCTATCCGGCTGACGAGAGCGAAGACTTAGCCGAGCTTTCGCCTGGGCAGCGGCCTCACACATTGGTGGTCGTCGACGGCACCTGGGATCAGGCGCATCGCATCTATCGCGACAACGAATGGTTGCGGCGACTGCGGCCCTACCGTCTCTCGCCGGCCCAGCCAAGTCGCTATCGCATTCGCAAGGAGCCAAGCGCCGAGTGCCTTTCGACCCTGGAGTCGACCTTGATGGCCCTGCGCCTCCTGGAACCGGAGACCACGGGCTTTGACGAGATCCTGCGCGCCTTCGACACCATGAACGACAGGCAGCTGGCGTGTTTGGCCGAGAAGAGCAAGGGTCCCAAGCGGCGCAAGCGCGAGCGTGTTCGGCCGATGCGGGCGGTGCCTTCGGCGCTCTGGGAGAATCCCGAATCGATCGTCGTGGTCTACGGAGAGAGTGCCCTGCCCTACTCATACCGACATCGAAACGATCGCGACCTGGCGCAGTGGTGCGCGATCCGGCTCAGCGATCCATCTCAGATTTACTCTTATCTTGTGCAATCGGCTGGCCCGCCCCCGACACCCGAGTTTCTGCAAGACCTCGGCTGGACGCCAGAGGAAATGGCGCAATCGGTTCCCTTGAGCGATATGCGCGCGCGCTGGCGGACATTCCTAAAGCCCGATGACACGGTGGTGGCCTGGAACAAGAGCACGCTGCGCATGGCCAAGAGCCACGGCCTCGTCAAGGAAGGCATCGTGCTCAAGGCCATCTACGGCAACACGACGACGCGTGCTTTTGGCACCCTGGAAGACGTCGTTGCCCACGATGGACTGACCCCGCTCTCGGGCCTGGCCATTCCAGGCCGCGCGGCCCCGCGCCTTGCCAATGCCCACGCCGCCGCCCTCGCTCTGGGCACCTGGGCCCGTCGGCGCCTTGAGCAAGACCACGCACTGCGAGCCTAAGGTGGAGATTCTCTATCAAGACGAGGATCTGATCGCGGTCAACAAACCCTCGGGCATGATCGTGCACCG
>JAHEAK010000428.1 GCA_024642805.1 Kofleriaceae bacterium
CCTACGCCATCAAACAGCGCCCCGCGCGCCTAGGAGTCCGAATTGAAATCCTTAACTTTCCTTCCTGGTCCTCTCTTCCTGTCGATTGCTCTGATGGCCTGTGGCGCTTCGGGTGGTGACGGTGGTGGCAACGGAACTGGCGCTGATGGCGGTGCTGGTGAGTGCGTGAAGTCTGCAGACGAGGAAGTCAATTGCGGAGACGGCATCGACAACGATTGCGACGGCAAGACCGACTGCGAGAACGTCGAGTGCTCGTTCGATCCCTACTGCGCCCCCGAGCAGCCTGCTGAGGGTTGCGGCGAGGCCTCCTTCGTTGGCGATCCTCTGGCCATTCCCGACGGCGTCGGCATGTCCTACCAAACCAGCGTGAACATCACCGGTTTCACCGATGGTCAGGTTCTCGAGTCTGCTGCCGGCTTCGTCTCCGCCTGCGTGGTCATGGAGCACAGCTGGCTGCGCGATCTGCAAATCGAGATGATTTGTCCCTCCGGACAGACTGTCGTCCTGCAAGAGTTCCTCGGCACCACGGGCAGCGAGCTGTACATGGGCCAACCCAATGACGACGACGGCACGGATCCTGTGCCCGGTATCGGTGCCGAATACTGCTGGCGAGCGGATGCCGCCAACCCACCCATGCTCGAGTGGGCCAATGCCAACACCGGCGTCGGTGTTCTGCCTGCCGGCGACTACCGTCCCGTCAGCTCGATGGACGAGCTTATCGGCTGCACGCTCAATGGTGATTGGTCCATCAAGGCCACCGACGATTGGGGCATCGACAACGGTTACATCTTCGAGTGGACCGTCAGCTTCTCCACCGACATCATCGCCGACTGCTCCGACTGGATCGACTAGATCTACCTAGCTACTAGCTAACCAAGCCCTGTGTGCAGCGATGCACACAGGGTTTTTTTTTGCCCGGCTATACTGGGGCCATGGACGAGTTCGCGTTGGTCACCTGTCCCTACTGCATGCAGACCGTCGAGTTCTACGTCGACCCTGGCACCAAGGGCAGCTACGTCGAGGACTGCGAGGTCTGCTGTCGTCCTTGGCGCGTCTTCGTGAGTCGTGACCAGGATGGCGGGCTCTCGGTGCAGCTCGAGCGCAGTCAGTAGCAGGGTATGTGTCTCGATGATGTGGTAAGGCTTGCCTGTGAGAATGCAACGCCCTGGGATTTTCTGTTCGATCGCCATCCTCGCCGCACTGGCGCTCGCTCCAGCTTGCAAGAGCGATAACAAGACTGGCGGAGGCACGAGCAGCTCGGCGACTGCCGCTGCGGATCGCAAGCCTGTCGAGGGCGTAAACCTCTCCGAGCTCGACAAGGATGGACAAGCTCGCTTCGACACCTTGCTCGACAAGTTGCCGTCGCCCTGCGGCAAGGCGCACTCGCTGCGCACCTCGCGCAACGAGGACGCCACCTGCAAGCGTGCACCCTTTGCCGTTGAGTACCTCTTTGCGCTGGTTGCATCGGGGGCAGGCGACGAGGAAGTCAAAGACTACTACTCGGCTCGCTTTCGAGCTGCCGAGCCCATCGAGCTCAGCTACGACGCCAACGCGCCCCATCACGGTCCAACGGACGCTACCGTCAAGATCGCCGAGTACTACGACTACGCATGCCCCGCTTGCAAGCAGATGAAGTCGGTCATCGATGATGCCCTATTGGGTTTCGAGACCGAAGTCGTCATGTACTACAAGCAGTACCCGCTGAGCATCCCCGGCCATGAGAACTCTGGCATCGCGGCGCAGGCGGCGATTGCCGCCGACAAGCAGGGCAAGTTTCAGGAGATGCACAGCCTGCTCTTCGCCAACGCGCACTCGCACAGCATGGACGAGCTCAAGCAGTACGCCACCAGCATTGGGCTCGATATGGTCAAGTTCCAAAGCGACTTCGATGCTGCCAAGGCGCTGGTGGACCATGACAAGAGCGAAGGCATGGCTCTCGGTATCGAAAGCACACCAACCATCTTGATCAATGGCATTCGCTACGAAGGGCCATCCGATGCTCGCTTCATGAAGATGTGGTTCAAGGAAGCCCTCACCGAGGCCATCTGAGCCCTAGAGACGGGCGCCAGAGGCGTCGATGACGAGCCCAGCTTTGCCCGCCTGCAGTGCCGAGCGCTGCGCATCGCTGAGAGCGGCCTTCTGGGCAGTGGCTTCATCGTAGACGACATAGACGGTCTCCACGCGACACAAGAGCTGTGCGTCGGCCAGCTTGCGAATCTCGGCCAAGAGCGTGAAGGAGGTCGTGCCGACGGCCAGGGTGCTCACCTCGATGGCGAGCACGTCGTCGAAGACCGCCGGTGCCTTCCAGCTGAGGCTCTGTTTGATCAATCGCCAGTCGATGCCTCCGTGAGCGGCATCGACGCCGCCAAAGAGCGCGCGCGCGTACTCGATGGCGGCCACGTCGGCGTATTCGCCATAGCGGGCATTGAAGACCACCTTCTGGCCATCGCACTCGTGGTAGCGCACGCGCAGCCGGTAGCAAAAGGGCTCGTGCGTGGCACTCACAGAAGCTCGCCCTTGACCGGGATGAAGCTCATGGCGCGCTCGGCCAGTGCCGTGATGGTCAGCGATGGGTTCACGCCGGGATTGGCAGACATGGCCGAGCCGTCGATGACGTACAGGCCAGGGTAGCCGAAGACGCGATGGCGGTCATCGATGACGCCTGCGCCGGCGTCGGTGCCCATGGTGCAGCCGCCCAGGATGTGGGCGGTGGATGGGGTGCCAAGCACGGTATCAGTGACCATGCCGACCGACGAGCCACCAATCTTTTCGGCGAAGCGGCGCGCAAGGTCAGTGGCTTCCTCGATGAAGGGAGCCGGTCGCTGTTTGGGATCGTCCAGCGTGCTGACCAGCCCGCGACGAAAGCCGTTGAGCTTGGAGCGACCGAGCTTGAAGGACAGTGTCCCTTCCAAGGTGCGCATGTACAGCAAGATCTGGGTTTGCTTGGCAAAGTCATGCATGCCGTAGATACGCGCCCATTGCATGGGGTGCTTCAAGAGGCCGCGCACGGTGCCGGCCAGTCGCGCCCCGAGGGTCGGCAGGGGCACGTGCGGGACCATCAGCGAGCGAAAGAAGCCAGAGCCATGGCCGTAGCGCACTGGTTCGATGTGGCTGTGCTCGTCGGTGTGCAAGATGGAGGTGATGGCAACACCCTTGGTGAAGTCGGCGTCCTTGTCAGGAGAGACCGCGCCCAAGAGCGACTCGCTATTGGTTCGCACCATGTGACCCAAGCGCGGAGATAGCCCGGGCAGACCGTGCGGATCTTCTTGCATCTGCAAGAGCAATGGCACGGTGCCCATCACGCCGCCGGCGAAGATGACCTGGTCGGCGCTCAGTTCGCGCTTCTTGCCATCGAAGGAGCCACTGCACTTGAGCCGGTAGCTGTTTTGCGCCGTGCGAGTTACGTGCGTGACCTCGGTCTCCGCCAGGATCTCGCAGCCAGCGCGCTCGGCGAGGTACAGGTAGTTGAGGTCGAGGGTGTTCTTGGCGCCTTCGCGACAGCCCGTCATGCAGGCACCACAAAAGATACAGCCGGTGCGCTCGGGACCTTTGCCATCGAAGTAGGGATCGGGAACGGTCTTGCCAGGCGTACCGAAGAACACCGCCACCTCGGTGGGATGGTGATGATCGGCGCGGCCGATGTCCTTGGCCACTTGCTTCAAGATGCGGTCGCCCTCGGTCTCGACCGGGTTGCGAGCGGCACCGAGCATGCGCTTGGCCGTCTGGTAGTGCGGGGCTAGCTCACTCTTCCAGTCAGCAAGCGCCGACCACGAGGGCGCCTGAAAGAAAGCGTCGGTAGGAACGGGCAGGGTGTTGGCGTAGACCAGCGAGCCGCCGCCAACGCCGACGCCGTGCAAGACGGTGACATGGTCGAGGAAGGACATCTGAAAGATGCCTTGCATGCCGAGGGCGGGTTTCCACATCCACTTGCGAAGATCCCAATTGGTCTTTGGGAAGTCCTTCTTGCCGAAGCGCTTGCCCTTCTCGATGACAAGGACGCGATAGCCCTTCTCGCTGAGGCGCAGTGCGGAAACGCTACCACCAAAGCCTGAGCCAACGATGATCCAATCGTAGTGCGCGGAATCGCCTTGCATGGCGCGCAGTGTATCCCATTGCCCATGCTGTGGGGCCATGAGGCCAAGAGCCTGCGCGAAGGGCACCGAGGGCTCGTAGGTGCCCCCCGATGAGCGATGGAAAAGCTGCACCCCGCGTCTCCGCGCGCTAGAGTGCCAGGTGATGGCAAAGAACTTTGCACTTCTGGGCGTCGGCGGCTTCGTGGCACCTCGTCACTTGCAGGCGATTCAGAGCACAGGCAACGAGCTGCTGGCCGCCTGTGATCCCAACGACTCGGTAGGCGTTCTCGATCGGCACTTCCTCGACACCAAGTTCTTCACCGAGGTCGAGCGATTTGATCGTTTCTTAGAGAAGCGCAAGCGCATGAGCGAGGCCGAGCGCGTGCACTACCTGAGCATCTGCACGCCTAACTATCTGCACGACGCGCATGTGCGCCTGGCCTTGCGCGTGGGCGCGGATGCCATCTGCGAAAAGCCCGTGGTCATCAATCCGTGGAACCTGGATCAGCTGGCCGAGCTGGAACACGAGAGCGGCAAGCGGGTGTACACGGTGCTGCAGCTGCGCCATCTGCCCGCCATGCAGGAGCTCAAGCAACGTCTGCAAGCGGGCGTTGCCAAGCGGGCGCAGATCGATCTCAGCTACGTCACCCGCCGCGGGCCCTGGTATCAAATTTCCTGGAAGGGCGACGAGTCCAAGTCGGGCGGTCTGGCGCTCAACATCGGCATTCATCTCTTCGATCTCTTGCTCTGGCTCTTCGGTGGGGTCGAGCGCACCGAGCTACACCTGCGCGAGCCCGATCGCTGGGCCGGCTACATTCAACTGAAGAACGCCGACGTGCGCTGGCATCTGTCCACGCGCCCGCAGGACTTGCCGGAGACGACTCAACTCGCCGGCCAGAGCGCGTATCGCTCGCTGACCATGGATGGCGAAGAGCTCGAGTTCTCGACCGGCTTTACGGACTTGCACACACGGGTGTACGAAGAAATCTTAGCGGGCCGTGGCTGTGGGCTCGAGAGTGCGCGGCCCTCGGTGGAGCTGGTCTATCGCCTGCGCAGCGCGACGACCTGTGCACCAGGCGATCGTGGGCATCCGGCGCTGACAAAACCCTGACGAAGGTACAGATAGCCTACTCGGGTCTACAGCTTGGCCAGGG
>JAHEAK010000018.1 GCA_024642805.1 Kofleriaceae bacterium
GACCTGTCGGTCCTTGGCCCTCTCATAATTCTTCTTACGCTTGGGGGAGTACAGATTTGGGCCCTTGGGCAAACCAGCCAAGAGTGCGGCCTCGCCCACATCTATGTCCTTGACGTCCTTGCCAAAGTAGAAGCGCGAGGCTTCCTGCACGCCGTAGCGACCATGACCAAAGAAGATCTCATTGGCGTAGAGCATGATGATCTCCTCCTTCGAGAGGGCCTTCTCGAGTCGGCGCGCCAAGATGATTTCCTGAAACTTGCGTCGGAAGGTTCGCTCGCGACTCAGGAGCAAGTTCTTTACTACCTGCTGCGTGATCGTCGAGGCACCTTGTTTCTTCTTGCCCGTGCGCAGGTTGATGAGAGCCGCCCGCATCATGCCCACGTAGTCGATGCCCTTGTGCTTCCAAAAGCCCTTATCTTCGGCTGACACAAAGGCCTGCACCAAGTGCTCTGGCAGTTCGTCGAAGGAAACCACCGAGCGCCGCTGCTCAAAAATCTCGCCGATGAGTTGACCGTCGCTGCTGAGGACTCGGTTGACCTGCGCTGGCTGATAGTCTTTCAGGCTGGAGATGCGCGGCAGGCGCGAGTCGGATCCATAGACCCAAAACATGGCAGCCAGGAGCGCGGCGCCAAGGGCTGCCAGCACCAAACCAGAAATGGCCGACCACTTGGCCAGGAAGATGGCCCACTCACGTCCCGAGGTGGGCCAACGCGAGCTGCGCCGAGAGCGCGCCTGGGGCTTCTTCTTGTTGCCTTTGGTTGCGGAGCTCGGCGTCCTGCTGCCTGTCGCATTGCTCAGGCGCGGCTTGCCCATCGAGGGACCGCTGGCTGGCTCGCCGGAGGGACGCGGCCCCTTCGAGCCTCGCCCCGGCGATCGTGAGCCGCCCGCGCCCATGCCCTTGTTGGTGGAGCGCTTGGGACTCTCGGTCGACTTGCCGCTTCTATTGCTTGCGCTCATGCTCAAGATGGGGATGTTGGATGCAAATCGTGGGACAGGAGGTAATCGCCCAGAATACCTGCACAGCCTGCCTCAGGCGCGTCCATTCGGCCACAGCTTGCCGTGTCTTTCATGACACGGACCGCTCGAGCACGTCCCTAAGACCTCGAATTCCAAGTGCCCGCCATCGGGCCCGCAGGTGCTCCCTGCGACTTGCGCTCAGATCTCCGTCAGCACCCAAGACCGCTCGGCGCTTGGCGGCCAGACGATGAACGAACATCGCGACCGAGACGGAGAGATTGAAGCTCTGACTGAAGCCGTACATCGCGATAGAAACTCGATGATCGCAGAGGGCCTGCGCCTCGTTGCTCAAGCCGTCGCGCTCGTTGCCAAACCAGATGGCCAGCGGCTTGTCGACGGGAATATCTTCGAGCTCCATGGGGGCACCCGGCACGGTCGCGCACAAGACGAAGCCCTGTGCTCGCAGTGCCGAGGCACACTCCTCGGCGCTCTTGTGGGTGTGCAGGTCGATCCACTTGTGAGCTCCGACGCTGACATCCGGTGCCACGCTGAAGGTGCCCGTCTCGCCATCCACGGTGTGCAGATCGCAAAGTCCAAAAGCCTCCGACGAGCGCACGGCCGCGGCACCGTTGTGCGGATCATAGAGATTCTCGAGCACGACCGTCAGGCTGGAGAGCTTGCGGTCCAGTCCGGCTTCGAGAGTTTGCACTCGCGACTCGGCAAGCAGCGGTGTCACTGCATCCAAGACCGCTTGCACACCGAACTCCTCGATCAAGGGGTCGACATCATGACGTTTGACTCGTGGCATCTCAGGAGGCCGCGTTTGGGTTGGGCGTGTCAGAGCCGCCATCGTCGCGCGTGTTGCGCCGAATCAAGTAGACCAGAAAGCCAGCCATCGCCAGGATGACCAGAGAGGCGTAGCCCATCTGCACCCAGTTGTAGGTCGACTTGCTCTTCTTGGGCTCCTTGGATTTCACGTACTGCGCCGGCGGCGTTTTGTCACCCCAGCCTTCCGCGCTTGGCGACACACGTGGTGCACCTTGTGCGTGGACCGCTCGAGGGCCAAGCAGACAGAGGGTAGCCAAGAATGACAGGACTACCAGTCGGGTTGTTTTTTGCACAGCTCTACCACCTTCTCTGGATTGAACTCAATCGGGGCCGTCTTGGCCATCTCGTAATCGCTATCGCTCAGCCGGTTGCGTTTGTGCATGTTGGTTAGCACGCGCTCCACCTTAGTCTTGGTGCGCTTGTCGAGTGTTGCTTTGCAATACTGAAAATAGCGTCGCCGTGGAGAAGGCAGAAGCTGGGCCAAGAAGGCCGCCTCCTGCGCTTCGAGATTGCGCGGGTGCTTGTCGAAGTAGATCGAGGAGGCCTGCACGATGCCATAGACGGCTGGCCCATACTCGATGGCGTTGACGTAGATCTCGAGGATGCGGTTTTTGTCGAGAACCTGCTCGACATACCAGGTGAGGAAGAGTTCCTGGAGTTTTCGAGAAATCGTCTTGTCGCGATACAAGAAGACGTTCTTGACCATCTGCATGGTGATCGACGAGGCGCCAAACTTGAAGCGACCGGCCTCGAGATTTCGCACCAAGGCACTCCTGAACTCGCGAGTGATGAAACCGTGGTGATCGTAAAACCGCGAGTCCTCTTGGGTAATAACCGCGTTGAGGAAGTAGGGCGAGATGTCGAAGATCTGCGCGTAATTGTCGCTTTCGAGGCCAATATCGACGGTCTCGTATTCCTCCGGACCGACCAGAATTTGATGCTCGAAGCTGTTGGTTAGACGCTTGGCATCGAACTCCTCGTTTGGCGCCAGAATCTTGCACTTGGGAAGATCGACGAAGCCATCCAGCACCGTGAGCCCCTGCAGATCACTCCAATCGATGGCTAGCTTGACGTCAGCGGCAAAGGGCCCTTGCAGCGAAAAGCCCTGCAGCCTGGGAATGAACTCGGCTGGAATCGAGTTGAGAACGGCCTGGCAATCGGCCTTGGGCACGACCAGGTGCGCATCCATGTTGGCAAACTCCCGACGCGAACCATCGCTCTCGAAGCCGCCCTTGAGTGCGACGTGTCCGCTCAGTTCATAGGTCACCCCTTTGGACTGCACCGACATCGAGCTCAACTGCAGGGTGCGCGCCTGCGAATCGAAGTGCGCCATGAACTCGCCATCCACGCCGATGTTGCGCATGGTCTCGAGACTGAGCATGGGGTGATTGACGTTGAGGCCACTCACGCTGAGTCGACCCACCAGATCGACAACGCCCTTTTCTACATCGATAGCGAGTTGCGCATCGATCGATGTGTCGTCGAAGTCCTTGATGACCGAGTCGCGCAGGACCGGGGCGATGCGATCGAGCGTAAAGCGATCGGCGGCGATCGAGAGCTGCCCCTGACGCTTCTCGGGCTCGACCCAGCCGTCTGCATGCCAGAGCATTTCGGTCGAGCCGCCGTAGCTGCCATTGAGATCGATGACCAGCTGACCTTCGCGCTTGCCCTGCTCGACCACGCCCTTGATGCCGGTGAGCGACATGCCTTTCCACAGCGTCACTTGCCCGGAACCGACATCGGCGCGCGCGCTGTGCAGAGGATCGGTCACGTCGATGTTGACGATGACCTCACCAAGCGAGGCCTTCGGACCGCTGGGTGGTTTGAACTCGACGTGGCCGAGGGTAATGACCGCTTCCTCGGATTGATCCGTGATCGCGGTGACCGAGCTGGCCACCACCTGCGCGCCCGTCGTCTCATCTTCGAACTCGAGTCTGGAGTCGATCATGCGCACGGAGCGCGGGCGCAGGCTGCCCAGACCTCGCTGTGCGTGATCGCCCGGGTCGTCCTGGCCCTTCTCATCGCCATGCCCACTGAGTCGGTGCGCCAATTCTCGAAAGTTGTCGGAGCCATCCGCACGGCGACGTGGGTGCGCTTGCAGGCCGTCGATGGTGATATCGCGGACGATGGCGTCGCCCTTCCAGGAGGCGCCGTAATCGAAGGTCGCCGAGACCGAGGCAATCTCCACAAGTGGCCGCGAGTCATCCGGGTCGCCGGGAATCGAAATACCGCGCAGGATGACGCGCCCACGCTCGACCTCGATGTGCTCGACCGCAACCTTGCGCCCGAGCTTTCGCTCGACCTTCGGCAAGACCTTTTCGCGCACCACCCACTCGGCGATGCGGCCGTAGAAGAGCCACACGCCCAGTCCGCCCACGAGCGCGATGACGCCTAGGGCGCCACCTCCAATGAGCAAACGCCGGCGCACGGCGGGCTTATATCATAGGGCTAGCGGCAGTTAGGGCAGCTAATCGGCACTACTGCACGGCACAACTGATTGCCAAGAGATGCGAGGAGCCGTCCTTGCCAGCGTCGCGCCCAACCAGGGTGTAATCGCCCGAGTCGACCTTGAGGGTGATGTCGGCCTTGCGCTTGCCGTCGGCGTCGTCGAGGGTCATTCCGACCCGGAGCCGGGGTTTGCGGCCCTTGACGTCGCTGCGCTCTTTGTACAGCAAGGAGAGCTTGCCGCCGGTGGCCAGCGAGAGGCTCACTTCCTTCATTTGGGTGGCCATGGCGGCGTGTTTCTTGATGACCTTGAAGGACTTCCACGCCGAAAAGGGCGGCTTTTTGAGCTTCTTTTCAAGTGGCTTGAGCTGGGCATCGGTTCCGCCGGCGTCGTTGGAGGCCTTGACCTCAAAGACCGTGCACTGCGCATCATCGGCCAGAGCCGTGCTGGAGCTGGCCATCAAAAATAGCAAGCCCGCAAACATGGAGAGCAGAAAGGCAGTGTGTTGTTTTGACTTGCTCATATCGGGTCCTCCACCACGTCGGTGTCGTTGGAAATCCATATGACGGCTGAGGAGCCGTCCCCTGCTTCTTGGGTGTCGCCCGGAATCGTCATGATGATGCCGCTGCCTTCGTACACTTCCAGCTCCTCGACCTCGGGCTCCTGGGACTCGAGAGCGACCGGCATGGACACAGCGGCTGCGCCGTTTTGCCTGATCACGGTCGTCTTCTCGACGACGCGCTCGGGTCTGGTGACGAACATCAGTATGGCAACGGCTCCGGCGACCAGCGAGCCGGTTGCGACGTGGCCGAGCCAGCCAGAGAACCAGCTGGTCTTGGCGACGAGTGCCTCGGTGGCACGTGCCTCGGCCCGTGCGGCAGCGCTCGGAACCGTCTTGCTGGCGCTCGTCTGAGCAGCTTTGGCGTTGGCGACGCCGTTTGCGTGAGAAGCTTGCATGGAGGCCTCGATGCCCGACCACAGGCCGGCCAGACGTGCCTCGGCTGCGTCAGCGTCGAGCTCGACGCTTGTGCGCAGCATCTCGCCCATCTGCTTGATGGAGCTCGACTTGCGTTCGGCCTCGTCATTGCTCGCCAGCCAGCGCTCGACGGCTTGCGCCTCGGTGCCTTTGAGTTCTCCATCGAGAAACATCATGATCTCGACGTCACTCGGATTTTTTTCGGCGTGCGACATGTTCTTATGCCTCCTGCTCTTTCGCTTCGCCCATCAGCTCGAGGAGGAACTGCTGCATGTTTTTACGAGCATGAAAGAGTCGCGACATGATGGTGCCCTTGGAACAGTCCAT
Source organism: Kofleriaceae bacterium (assembly GCA_024642805.1). Classification (GTDB taxonomy): domain Bacteria; phylum Myxococcota_A; class Polyangia; order Haliangiales; family Haliangiaceae; genus NORP324. The sequence goes on from JAHEAK010000018.1 coordinate 5,535, forward strand.
CACTTGCGCCATCTCTTCATAGGAAAGTCCATCGAGCTCACGCATCATCAAGACGGTTCGATGGTTGTCGCTGAGCTTGTCGAGGGCGATGGAGATGTGTTCGCGCATCTCGCGGCGCATCAGGGACTTGCTTGGGTCGGAGCCGAGGATCGTCGGCAAGAGGCTGCTCTCGCCGATGTCGGCCTCGTCGTCGCCATGCGCCATGGCGTCGCTGAAGTCGACCTGATGGGCGCGCTTGACTTTGCGCAGGTGATCGATGGCGAGGTTCATGACAATGCGGTACAGCCAGGTGTAGAAGCTGGAAGTTCCTTCGAATTTGGGGAGATAGCGGTGAGCCTTGATGAAAGCGTCCTGGACGATGTCGAGAGCGTCATCGGGGTTGCGAACCACTCCAAGGGCCAAGGCGAAGGCACGCCGATTGTGGCGCTCGAAGAGCTGGCGAAAGGCCTCCGCGTCGCCGGCCTTTGCCAGGCGCACAAGCTCCTTTTCGTGGACCGGCTCCGTTTCATCGTGTGGGATCGACGGATTTGCGAGGGGCTTATTCACCTATCCCAGATATATCAAATTCTTGGGATCTCCGCTGCTTTCCAGGGGGCGCGCTTCAGGGCGCTTTCCCCCGGCGGCGGAGATGCTAGTGTGGTAGCAGCAGCACGCAAACAAGTTGGAAGTTCCAGTGGATCCGAGCGGTAGCATACATGCCTTCTTGAGCAGGGTTTCCGCGCGATTGCGTCGGCGAGACGCTGGTGTGCGCCTGCTCTATATGTCGACGGCACTGCTGCTGGTAGCCCTGGCCGCACCCCTGCTTGCCGACTGGCTCGATTGGCGACGCGGCGCCGGCCTGGCGACCCTGGCCCTGGCCTCCAGCCTGGTCATTTTCGGCTATCTCATGAGCTTCGCGGTGCCGCGCCGTCGCTGGGCCCACCCCTCGGCCTCGGCCCGCTATGTCGGCGGCCAGGTGGCTGAGCTGCGCTCCAATTTGCTGTCGGCGGTGGAGTTTTCGGCCATGGCGAGCGGGACCGCCACGGGCTCCGAGGAGCTTCGCCAAGCCCTCTACCGGCGGACGGCCTCCGAGCTGAGCGGCCTGCGCCTTCAATCCTTGGTCCCATACAGGGTCCTGCGGCGCCCCATGCTCCTGGCCCTGAGTCTGGTCGTCGCAAACCTCGTGGCCGTGATCCTGATTCCCAACAAGCTCGCCCATGGCTGGAGCCAGCTCTTCACCCCTGCTGCCGAGGCACCTTTTCACGGCGCCTCCCTTGTCGCCGAGCCCCTGGTCGGCGATCTCGATGTTCGCATCGAGTTTCCTGACTACACCGGGCGTCCTAGCGTGAGTCTGCCAGCCTCGTCGGGCGACTTCGAGGTCATGCCTGGCAGCCGCATCGAGATCCAGACTCGCAGCCGTGATCGCGCCAGCTCGGCCCGCATTCTGTTTTCGAATCACCGCGAGATCGACCAAGACCTGGACGCCGCTCTCGAACAAGAAGTGAGCGTGAGCGATGGTGAGTTCCTTCGAGCAGAGTTCGTGGTCACCAAGGAGAGCTACTACCGCTTCGCCATCGCCCACAAAGGCGCGCACAAGGTGGAGGCCCGCGCGCGACACATCGCCATTCGCGCCGACAAGAGCCCGAGCGTCGAGCTCTACGCGCCTGCCGATGAGCTCGACGTAGCCAAGATCAAGCGCCTCGAGTTGGCCTATGTCGCCGAAGACGACTTCGGCATTTCGAAGGTCGAGCTGGTGTACCAGGCCGAGGGCGATAAGGAGTACCGCCAGTCCCTGGAGATTCCCAACCTCGATCCCAGTGGCACCGCTCCGCGCAGCGCGCAGTTGAAATACCTGTGGGACCTGGCAGCTCTGCCTTTGCGGCCCGGCGTACAGATCCGCTACCACGTCGAAGTCACTGACAACGACAATATATTGGGACCAAACGTCGGCAAGTCGCGCGAGTACAGTCTGCGCCTGTTCAGCCCACGCGAGCGTCACGAAGAGCTCATCGCCAGACAGATCCAGCTGGCGGAGAACATGCTCGCGCTCTTGGCCACGCGTCTCACCGGCACCGGCGGCGATGTGGCCGCCCACCGTTCTGTGTTGCGAATGGCCGGCGAAGTTATCGTCGAGATGGGCAGCCTCCTGGCCGCGCTCAAGGGCGACGAGCTGGCTAGCAAGGCCCTCCTGGCTACCATCGAATCACTGCGAAATCGAATTGACGAGCGAACCCGCCGCGAAGACACCCTGCTCAGCTCCATCGAGAGCAAGGCCCGCAAAAACCCGAGCGCCGCGGAGAGCGCCAACAACAGCAAGCGCCTGCTCGACAGCGATCTGACCAGCATCGCCGACCTCGAGGACGACGTCCTCACGCTCAGTGACTGGCTCGAGCGCCAGGAACTCGAAAACCTGCTGGGCATCAATGACGAAATCACCGCTAGTCGCGCGCGCCTGGACAAACTCTTTGCCGAGTACGAGCGCACCGGCTCGCCGGAGATTCTGGCTGAGATCGAGCGTGAGCTGGCCGCCCTCGAGCGCCGCTTGCAAGAGATGAGCGAGAAGAGCGCCGGCGTCTCCGAAGATGTCCTCGATCGCTTCGTCAACACCGACGCCCTGCAGGGCGATGAGGACAGTGCCTGTCTGCGCAAGGTCTCCGAGCTCTTGCGCGCAGGGGCGGCTGCGGAAGCGAAGGAACAACTGGCCAAGTGCGGCGAGCAAATGGATAAGAGCGCCCAAGCCCTCGAGGACGCGCTCAAGGGCATGCGTGGAGAGAACTTCTCGGAAGCGGAAAAGCTCATGGACGACAAGCTCGATGCCTTGGAAGACTTGAGCCAGGATCAAGAAGACATCGCCCGCGCCACCGACGAGGTCTACGAGAGCTATGCCAAGGCGGCTTCTGCCATGCAGAATGAAATGAGCAGCGAGGCCAAAAAGCACGCGGGCGATACCCTCGCCAAGCTGCGCCGCAAGATCAAAGAAGTGCCTCGCAGTGCGCTGAGCCCCTTTGCGGCCGAAGAGTACGACATTCTCGACAAGCGCCTGCGCGACGCCAAGGACATGCTCGAGCGCGGCGAGCTGGCCGAGGCACTGAGCGCTGCCCGCTACGCCAATCGCTCCCTGGAGACGGTACAAGACGAGCTGCAGTTCAGTCTCGACGAGGGCTGGACGCGTGAGGGTTTCAGCGCGGAAAAGGCTGCTCGCAGTGCGCTACCGCTGGCCAGGCGCCTCATCGATCAACTCGAAGAAGCCACCCCCAAGCCATCCGAGATCCTCGACAAGGCCGACCGCAAAAAGCTCGAGGAGCTCAAGCGGCGCCAGAAGTCGGTTCGTCAACGCAGCCAGCAATTGCAAAAGGAGCTGCAGGATCAGGGCGAGAAGATGCCAGGCGAAGCGGCGGCCGCCATGCAAGAAGGACTCGGCAAGGCCATGCAGCACATGGGACAGGCCGAAAAGCAGATGCACGCCCGCGACCCATCGAGCGCCCGACAAGAGGCTCAAGAGGCGGCCAAACGCCTGCAGCAGGCCAAAGACAGCGCCAAGGGCGCCGCTCGTCAGAAACAACAACAAGGCCAGGCGACCTGGCGAGAAGAACCGATTCGCATCCCTGGTGCCGAGGACTACAAGGCACCCGAGAAATTCCGAGAAGAGATTCTCGATGCGATGAAGGACGATGAGGCGCCGGCTGGATTTGCTGATCAGGTCAAGCGTTACTACAAGGAGATCATCCATTGAGAATCCTGTGCAGCCTGCTCATCGCCCTTGGCCTGAGCCTCGTCACCGGCCACGGCGTGGCCCGGGCCGACGCAGGCAGCGAAGCCGTGCGCGCCGCACGCCTCCTGCGCGCATGGCAGTTCGACGAGGCCAAGTCGATCATCGAGAAGCTGGTCAAGGATGATGCCAAAGCGGAGGAAAGCCGCTACTTGCAGGGCGAGCTCGACTTCTACGAAGGCCGCTACGACAAGGTCGTCAGTGGACTCGAGGGACTTGCAGACGACGAGCTCGATGGCAACGTCGGTGCCTTGCGCTCGCTCGCCGCCTCCTCGTACCAGGTCACCAAGGGCTTCTCGGTGAAGACCAGCTCCGGCGGCCACTTCAAGATCTATTACGGCGACAAGGACAAGGTCATCGTCGATCTGACTGGCGAGGTGCTCGAGGCCGCCTATGCAGCCCTCGGCGAAGACCTCGGCCATCGTCCACAATCGCCCATTCGCGTCGAACTTTTGGGGGCGCCCTCGGATCTCGCCAAGGTATCCACGCTCACCGAGAAGGAGATCGAGACCACCGGCACCATCGCCCTGTGCAAGTACGGAAAGCTCATGGTCGTGTCGCCGCGTGCGACCGTCTTCGGCTACCCGTGGATGGACACCCTCAATCACGAGTACGTCCACTTTGTCGTCACGCAGATGTCGCACGACAACGTGCCCGTCTGGCTGCACGAAGGTCTCGCTCGCTACCTGCAGATTCGCTGGCGCGGTCCGGCAAGCGGCGCGCTCGGATCGATGGACGAGAACCTCTTGGTCGAGGGTCTGAAGAACAACAAGCTGGTCAGCTTCGACGACATGCACCCCTCGATGGCCAAGCTGCCCAGCCAGGAGGCTGCCGCCCTGGCCTTTGCCGAGGTCAGCACCATGGTCGATTACGTGCACCAGACGGTCGGCAATGCCGGATTGCGCAAGGCCATCCTCGACATCAAGCGAGGGGGCTCGGCCAAGAAAGCCGTCGCCGAGGCCATGGGCGTGGAGTGGAAAGTCTTGGAAGCCGACTGGATTCGACATCTCAAAGGCGCGCGTCTGCAGAGCAAGCGCTTCGCCGATCGCGGCCACCAAATTCGCTTTCGCAAGGGCAAGGGCGACGACGAAAACGTCGGGGTCGAGCAGATCAAGAGCGAAAAGGCCCGGAAATTTACACGTCTAGCTGGCATGTTGCACACCAGAGGGCGCAGTGCCGCCGCCGCCCTGGAGTACGAGAAGGCCGTCGCCATCACCGGCAGCGATGATCCGCTCATCGCCGGCAAGCTCAGCCGCGTGTATCTGGATCTCGGCCGCTTTACGGAGGCGATTGCGCTGGCGGAGCCGCTCTTGAGCATCGACGAGATGGATCCACTTCCGCCGACCACCCTTGGTGCCGCCAAGCTCGCGAGCGGCGATCTGCCTGGAGCTAGCAGGGCCTTCGAGCTGGCACTTCGAATCAGCCCCTTCGACAGTCGTGTGCGCTGTGGCCTCGCCGACAGCTATGCGCAGAGCGGCGACAAACGCGCGCCAGAGGAGCGCGAGGCTTGCGAATACTTGCAGCAAGTTAGATAGTTGCAACGCGCATGCACCCACTCTCGGAAACAACTGACGTCGAAGTCATCGGCACGAGCAGCGGCGACCTTGCCGGGGTCGAGGAGATTGCTCACGCGCGCCAGCAGATCCTCAGCGAGATCCACAAGCGCGTCATTGGTCAAGACGTGGTCATCGACCACCTGCTCACCGCACTCTTTGCTCGCGGTCACTGTCTCTTCGTCGGCGTGCCGGGTCTGGCCAAGACCCTGCTCATCTCCACACTCGCCGAAACCCTGAGCCTCGAGTTTCGCCGCATTCAGTTTACGCCCGATCTGATGCCTTCCGACATCACGGGCACCGAGGTGCTCGAGGAGGATCACACCACGGGTAGGCGCTCCTTTCGCTTCATCAAAGGTCCGCTCTTCGCCAACATCATCCTGGCTGACGAGATCAACCGCACGCCGCCCAAGACGCAGGCGGCGCTCCTGCAATCGATGCAAGAGTACAAGGTGACAGCGGGCGGCACGACCTACAGCCTCGATCTGCCCTTCTCGGTCTTCGCAACCCAGAACCCGATCGAGCAAGAGGGAACCTATCCGCTTCCCGAAGCACAGCTCGATCGCTTCATGTTCCAGGTCGATGTCGGCTACCCAAGCGAGAGCGAAGAAGAACAGATCGTTCGCCAACAGACTTCCGACTACAAAGCGGTCTTGCAGCCCGTGCTCAATCCCGAGCGCATCCTGGCCCTGCAAGAGCTCGTCCTGCGCGTGCCCGTCGCCAATCATGTCATCAAGTACGCCGTGGCTCTGTGTCGCGCCACGCGCCCGGATCAGCCCACGGCTCCAGACTTCGTGCGCAACTACGTGAGCTGGGGAGCGGGTCCACGAGCCTCGCAAAACCTGATCCTTGCCGGCAAGTCGCGTGCGATCATGAGCGGTCGCTTCGCAGCATCGGTCGAGGACGTCATGGCGCTGGCCAAGCCGATCCTTCAGCACAGACTTATTCTCAATTATCGCGCCGAGGCAGAGGGTATCAGCAGTTCGCAGCTGGTCGACTCGCTTCTGCAAAGCGTGCCCCTGCCCTAGCGCTCACGCCCGATGGCCTTCCTCGACCCCAAAGCCATTGCCAAACTCGAGTCGCTGCAAGTCAGGGCTCGCGTCATCGTCGAAGGGGCGCTTACCGGCATGCACCGCGCGAAGCTGCGCGGCTCATCGGTAGAATTCGCAGAGCACAAGGAATACACCCCAGGCGATGAGGTGCGTCACATCGACTGGAAGGTGCTCGGCAAGGCGGACCGCTACTACATCAAGCAGTACGAGCAAGAGTCCGAGCTCACATGCTACCTGGTGCTCGACGCCTCGGCGTCCATGAACTACAAGGGCCAGGGACTGAGCAAGCGCGAGTACGCATGCCACCTCATGGCGGCTCTGGCCTACCTGCTCGTGCAACAGCGCGATCGCGTCGGCTTGAGCGTCTTTGGCAATGCGCAACTCGATAGTTATGCGCCACCAAGGGCCAAGCCCGCCCACCTTCGCACCCTGCTCGGCATCCTCGAAGAGGTGCACGCGGCGCCTCGCCAGGGAGCCGAGTCCCTTGGCCAGGCGCTCGAGCGAGTCGCAGAACTCGCACGCCGCCGTCGGGGACTTGTCATCATCGCTTCGGACCTCTTCGAAGCGCCGGGAACAAGCCCGGGAACAAATAATGGTCTGCAGGTTCTCAAGCATCTGCGCGCGCGTGGCCACGACACCGTTGTGTTTCACACGCTGGATCGCGACGAGATCGAGTTTCCCTTCGACGGGCTCACGGTCTTCGAAGCCATGGAAGGCGATGGCAAGATGCTTGTCGATCCGGCCTCCATTCGCCGCACCTATCGCGAGCGCCTACAAGCCTTCCTCGACGCATCCGAGGCCAGCTGCTTGCAAGCGGGCATTGAGTATCACCTCGTTCCTACCGACAAAGCCTTCGAAGAGGTGTTGATCGCCTTTTTGGCCCGGCGCATGGGACTGGCCGGCACAACCCCTTCACGCGAGTCGGCCAGCAACCAGCAGGTGCTCGGCGCCAAGCCTCGTCGCCGAGCCGCGACTCGATGAGCTTCCTGTCGCCATGGATGCTCATGGGATTGCTCGGCGCACTGGTGCCGATTGCCATCCATCTGCAAGGTCGACAGAAGGCCAAGGTGGTTCCCTTTGCGGCTCTCGACTTCCTAATTGGCACCGACAAGCGCGTGGCCAAGCGCCTGGTGCTCAGACAGATTCTACAGCTCGTCACCCGCGTGCTTATCTGCGTCGTCATCGCGCTGATCTTGTCCAAGCCCTATGGAAGTTGTAGTTCGCCTGGGCCGGTCGTTAGTCGAGGACCGCAGGCGGTTGTCATCATCATCGACAACAGCGGCGCGGCTGGATACCGGCTCAAGGGACGCACACTGCTGAAGAGCTCGATTGCGTCTGCGATCGATCTCGTCAAGCGCCTGGGTCCCGAGGCCGAGATTGCTCTGCTCACCACGACCGACGGCCAGGGCGAGCTCACCCGTGACCACATGGCGCTGCGTGCGCAACTGCGAGCCACCAACTTAACCAGCGAGCGCGCGGACACGGCTCGTGCCCTCCACCGTGCCCAGCAGCTGCTGAGCGGTTCCAATCACTCACAAAAAAGTATCTACATCTTCGGCGCCAAGACTCGCTCGCTCTTACCCGAGTCGCTCAGCTTCGGCATCGAGGGTGTCTCGATTACGGTCCTGGATCCCGCGCAGGGGCACTTTTTGGCCAACACGGCCATCACCGACGTGCAGGTCAGCGCCGACAACAGCATCGGCAACCGCGGAGCCACCATCAGCGCCGAGGTTGCAAACTACGGCGAGACGACCATCAAGCAGACCTTGCGCCTGCAAGTTGGTGAACAGGTCGTAGCGCGCGGTGAGGTGGAAGTCGTTGCCGGTCAGCGCAAGCAGAAGAAATTTAGCGTCAATCTCAGCGATCAACCGCGTCTGGCCGAAGTGAGCGTGCACCTGGAGCCAGACGGGCTGAGCGCTGATGACGTCCGTTACCTGGTCGCCGACGCCCGTGACCAGGTTGCCGTGCTGCTGATCAATGGCGACCCACACACCGTTCGCCACGAAGACGAGCTGTACTACCTCGAAGCGGCACTGCGACCTGGCGATCAATCGGAGAGTGGCACGACCTTGACGGTGTGCACCGCAGACACCCTGGCAGACGTCGACATCAATAGCTTCGACGTCGCCGTGCTCGCCAACGTGCGCAGCCTGCCCGACAGCTTGGTGACGCGACTGAGTGGCTGGGTGAAAGCGGGCGGAGGTCTGTTGGTAGCGGTGGGCGATCAAGTCGATGCCGACAGCTACAACCAGAACATGGCGCCGCTCCTCGCTCAGAGCCTGCGTTCTCGCCTGGACTTGCTCGCCGGCCGCAAGACCGGACCTGGTGGCAAGCTACACCTGAGCAAGCTCGAATCCGATCACCCGATCTTCTCCATCTTCAGCACCGACGCACCTGGCTTGTACAACGCCTCCTTCTCGCAAATCATGTTGCTCGGACCAACCACCGAAGTGCGAGAGCGCCGCGTGCTCGCTCGCTACGACAATGGTGCCGCCGCGCTGGTCGAGGCCCGCAAAGGCGCAGGGCAGCTCCTGCTCTTCACCTCGACCCTCGATCGCGACTGGAACGACCTGGCGATTCACCCCGGCTACCTGCCGCTCATGCAACAGAGCGTGCGCTACCTGGCGGCCAAGCCGCTTCAGGATCAAAGTCAGCAGGTCATCATCGGCGAGTCCCTTGCGCTCAAGATCACGGGTGAAGACAGCCGTATCGAGGTGCGCGGACCCGATGCCGTGCGCATGGTGCTCGAGGGCGAGAAGCTGCGCGGTCGCAGCACGGCTCGCCTCGACCATATCTCGGTGCCAGGCATCTACCGAGTCGAGAGCGTTGATCTCGAGGGGCGCGTGCAAGAGCGTCCCGACGCCTCCTTCGCCGCCAATCTCGATCCAGCGATCAGCGATTTGCGCCCCGTGCCAAGCGATGGGCTGCGCAGCCTCGCCGCAGGGACGATGGATGAAAGCTCCAAGGGAGGCCGGAAGCGCCGCGTCGAGCTGTGGCACGCCATCTCCGCTGGGCTGCTCTTCTTGCTACTGGTCGAAGCGCTGCTGAGTTACTACACCGGGCGCAGCAAGCGCTTGGTTCGCGCCCGTCCATAATCTCTTCAACGCGACGCGACGCGCGACTTGGCTGGCTAGCTCAACCAGAGGATCAGCGACTGTTGAGCATCAGCGGCGGTCTTGACGAAGTCTTTGACCGCTTCGTAGTAGCCGCCCAAGTACTCTTCCTCGCCGTCGTAGTCGTCGGCGTTGACGGCGTAGATATCCGCGTCGCGCACGGCGCGGGCATCCCACCGGCCCATCAGATCGGCGCGAGAAATCGGCGCCAGGGCGTCGGCAATCTGCGCAACCTGGGCGGAGCTCAAGAAGCGCGCCGGCCCATAGCCGACATCTTCCTCGCCGATGTACTCACCGCCGACGATAAAACCGAGGGGCAAGTCATCGCCCCACGCTTCGCCGGAGAGCAGGAAGTGGATGCCGTGCCAGGCTTTGTCGATGTACAGGCTAGGGCCGCTCGCTGACTCCAGGAAGTCTACGATGCCCGCCGGATCTTGCATCAGCGCCACGCCTTGTGCCTCTTCGACCGCCAGGAAGCTCATGACCATGCTCATCGCGATAGTCCTCGCACGCGTGCAGCCGCGGAAGCGATGCGCGTACGCAGTGCCCCACTCTTGGTCGCTGCCGCGTGCAGCGCCGTGCGAGCGAGCTCCTGGTGATTGCGGTCGCGGCACAAGAGCAGCACGTCGCAGCCGGCTTCGACAGCGGCGACGGCAGCGTCTGCCACCCCCACGTTGTCGGCGATGGCCTTCATGTCCAAGTCGTCGCTAATGACGACGCCCTCATAACCGAGCTCCTCACGGAGCAGGCCGGTGATCACCCGCCGGCTCAAGGTGGCGGGCACGCTGGCATCGAGCGCGGCGAAGACAACGTGTGCGGTCATCAGCATGGGAAGGCGCGCGGCAATGGCACGCACGAAGGGTAAAAGCTCGACCTCGCGCAAGCGATCCATCGAGTGGGCCAGTCGGGGCAGAGCCAGATGACTGTCGGTATCGGTGTCGCCGTGACCAGGGAAGTGTTTGCCACAAGCCATGACGCCCCCGAGCTTCAGCCCTTCGGCAAAGGCGAGCGCGCGTATGGCGGCCGCCTCAGGCTCGGTAGAGAAGGCCCTGTCGCCGATGATCGGATTGGCTTGGTTGGTGTGCACATCGAGAATGGGCGCAAAGTTGATGTCGATGCCCCAGCTGGCCAGCTCCGCTCCCATGCGCTGCCCCAGCTCGCGCGCTTGCCGGCAGGCCTCTTCGTCGGGCAGAGAGGCAAAGGAGAACATGGGCGGGTAGTGGCGAATCGGTGCCTTGACCCGCTGCACCCGCCCACCTTCCTGATCGATGGAGATGAGCAACGCGTCTCCAACCCTGCCTGCGACTCGGTGCAGCTCCGTGCACAGCTCCGTGAGTTTGCCGAGGTCCGTGCCTTGCTCGCTGGCCGGAAGGTTGCGCGCAAAGAGCGTTACGCCCCCGGCATCGCCCGCGCGCAGGACCGCTTCCAGATCCGCGTCGACCTGAGGCCCCTCGAAACCAATCCACAGCAAGCGGCCGATGTCGGCGCGAAGTTGTTTGTCACTCACGCGCCGACTATAGCGGTCCTCAGGTCTGACTCAATGTCATTGCGACAGGGCCAAGCTTGGCCTAGCCGGGCGGCGCGATCCAGGTGTCACAACTGAGGCCGGAATTGGCCCCACAGGCGAGGAATCGATGGGCCTTGAGTTTGACTCGAATGACTTCCGTAGTACCCGTGCCGCTGTCAAAGAAGATGTTGATCGCGGCCTGGCTGGCTCCTGGCAGGGCGCTTACTTCGAGATCCACCGTGCACGCGTTGATGAGCTGGCCGCTGCCATCCGGCCCCACCAGCGCCACCGCGAAGCCCTGTTGCACCAGACCACCAAGAATGGAGTAGGAGCACAGATCGCCAGTGGCAGGCCCAGTCGATGGCACCACACGCACGCGATTGCCAGGACAGGTCGTGGCACCCACGACTGCTACTTCGCATACCTGGTCCACGGGCTGATCGGCCGCCTGATCGAGAACGCAGCTGAAAGGATCCGGGATGCCATCGTCGGCGGCGCAATCGGCGTAGGCCGTGCACACTTCTCCAGGCACAGGCTGAGGCTCGGCGGCATCCGAGAGGCAATCGGGGGTCAACACGCCGCCATCACAGCTGCGCGTGCCCTCGACACAGGTGCCAGCATCACTGACGAAACAGGGCGAGGACTCCGCATCGGATCCATCGCAGTTGTTGTCGATGCCATCGCAGAGCTCCTGTGCGCCAGGGTGGATGTCACCGTCGTCAGGTTCGCAATCGACCAAGGTATCGGAGAGACCGCACTCGCCAATCACCGAACCACAAGATGTGTAGCTATCACCATCGCCATCGAGTTCATCGTCATCGTCACAGCGGCCGCTACAATCGTTGTCGATGCCGTCGCACACTTCGTCGTTGCCTGGGAAGCGCACGGGATCGTTATCATCGCAGTCAGGATCGGTCTCACCGACGCACTCGCCGTCTGAGAGGATGCTGCCGCAGGAGCTAATACCATCGTGGTCGACGTCGAAGACGTCGTCACACAGGCCGTCACAGTCGTTGTCGAGGCCGTCGCAGACTTCCGGGTTGCCAGGAAACATGTCTTCATTGTTGTCGTTGCAGTCGAGCTCACCATCAGGACCGCAGGAGGCGAAGCCGTCCTCGTCGAAGTCGGCGGTGTCGTCCTGATCGATCAAGCCATTGCAGTTGTCATCAATACCGTTCTGGCAATCTTCGACCTGATTGGGCGACTGGTTTGGATTTAGGTCGTTGCAGTCACCGTCGTCGACCGTGACACCATCACAGTCAGAGTCGCCGGCGATGCCAATGTGTACGTAGTCGCCCGAGCCGTCTTGGAACTTGAGGCAACCGGTATCGGTGACGATGATATCGCCTCCGGCTGGCCCGATCTCGAGGTCCCATTCCAAGACCTTTCCGCTCATGAACGCCAGCGGCGTCTCGACATGACCAAATCCAATGGCTCGTCCATTGGCACCAATGGCCAGGGCCGCCACCACGAATTCATCTCCGCTCCCGACATCGGATCCGGGGCTGAGCAAGAGACGGTAGGGGTCGACTGACAGGTCACGGCCATCTACCGGGATATCATCGAGAGGCTCGCTGTCGGCGTAGTAGAGTGGATCGCCGATCGAGTTCTTGCCGACGTAATAACGTATGGCGCTGATGCGGTCGGCGAGATTTGCACCGGCCTTGGTATTGATGACGATGCCAGTCTCACTTTGACAGGCAGCAGCCAGCGTGAAAGCGAGTGCGCAGATGGCTAATGTCGTGGCTCGCAAAGGGCCCCCTTAAGATAAGCGTAGTGACGCAGCAAATGGTCTCTTACATCTTAACCGCAAGGGAGTGTAGGCCTCTAGTGATCGATGTTGGTAGCCAGCTGTAGGGAGAGACCTACGGCGACACCTACGGCGACACCACTGTAAGCTGCGCACGCTGGAGTAACTCCAATCGAGCCGGGTTGTTGGGCGCACCGAAGAGCAAGAACTCGTCGCCACGGCGAAATAGGATTTCGGGCCGGCCATCGCCATCGAGATCGATGACGGCCATGCGAGCAAGGCTGCTCGCTGAGGCGCCTGGGGCCGCAAAGCTCGCTTCACAGCTGGCCGAGGCTTGTGGCAAATAGGCCAGCTCGCTGCCGGCAACCTGCGCGTCATCGAGTGAGCTCAGCGAGAAATGTTCGGCGACGTGATCGCCATCCATGTCGACGACCAAGACCTCATCGCGCTCACAGGCGGCGCCGCTCGCGTGACTCTCGGTGTCAGGATCTTCTTCGTAGGGTCGCGACTGAAAGCCGCCTGCTGCTTCCAGCTCGCCGATGGCCAGAGCGCAGCCCTCGGTAGCGCGCACGCACGCCTGATCCTCTTCGGCACTCTCGCCAAAGTCGGCGGCCTGCGCGCAGGGTGAGGCTCCTTGGTAGGAACCGACCGCCAGCTCCTTGCCGCCCGCGCGCCCTGCCCCTGCGACCGAAAAAGAACCGGCCCGACGTCCGTCCCAGGCCATCACGGAGAAGCGCTTGACGCGACGACTGCTGACCGAGGCTTGCAACGATCGCGGATCTGCGGACCAGCTCGGATCTCGCTGCATGAGCAATTGCACGCCCGGCCGCCCGGCGGCCGAGGAGGGGCAATACCAGCCGATGACTTGCGGCTTGGCCTCCACCGAAGGAGTCGGCGAGGCGACCGCCTTCTTGCTCTCAACCGACTTCGATTCAGTTTCCGGCGCAGGCTTGTGAGGCTGTCGCGCTGGGCCTCCGCAAGCGACCAGGGGCACGGAGGCGAGCACGAAGGCGACTATATAAGGGCTAGGCAATCGATGGAGTTCAGTCATGGGATACAGGAAAAGAGTCCATTCCGGGCAACGCGGTTGCCTGGAGGCAGGTCGTATGGGTCAACCTAAGCAGATTGAATCCCATCTGATTTCCACAGCCTAGCCCCTTGCCCCTTCGGGACGCACCGGTATAGTGCGCGTTCTTCACGAAATCACCAGGCACCTCTTTGCCTGGCAAAGCATACGTCACGGCACCTCATGTCTCGGCACCTTACACAAGCAATCACCCTCGCTTCAGCCACCTTGGCACTCTTCTTCGCCGGCAGCGCGCACGCGCAAATGTCGCCGGGCGGAGGCGCCGGTGGGCCAATGGGCCCAGACGCCGATGGCGACAAATCCGACGGGGTCGCCGAACAGGCTCCCAAGAAGCTCGGAGCCCTGCCGACCACGCCCATCTTGCCGCCCCCCAAAGAGGCCAGCAAGGAGCTGCGCGTCTTCAGCCTTGAGGGTTACTTCCGACTGCGCACCGACTGGATGAAGCAATTCGATCTCGGATTTACCGATGACGAAGCCCTCGGTGGTGCTCCCTTTCCAAACCCACTGGCCTGTCGCAATCCAGCCGCCTCGGGATGCCAGAACTCCTTCGGTTCCGCGAACACGCGCCTGCGACTGGAGCCTGTTGTGCATCTGGACGAGCGCGCCTCGGTGCACATGCAGGTCGACGTTCTCGACAACCTGGTCCTCGGCTCGACTCGCAAGGGCGAAGGCGGTGTCTCCCAACTGCCTGCCGGTGCCTTCGGTGACGCCACCGAGCCACCTCTGGCGGGTGACAACAGCGCCGGCGACTCCATGGTCGTCAAGCGCGCCTGGGCCGAGGTCGATGCGCCTTTCGGTCTGCTGAAGTTTGGCCGACAGCCCTGGCACTGGGGCATGGGCGTTGTCGCCAACGGCGGCG
>JAHEAK010000429.1 GCA_024642805.1 Kofleriaceae bacterium
ATGCCCTGAGTCGATGCGCCCGGCCGAAACGAAGAGAGGCACGCCCTGGGGCGTGCCTCTGCTTGTTCAGAATGGCTTGTCGTAGCTAGGGAGTGGCGGCTCCGGTGTTTGCGCTCACGAACTCAGTGGCGAGGTCGCAGCTAACAGGGTCGAGGCGAGAGTCTGCATCGACGCGCAGGTTGTCACTTGGCAGGGTCTCTGCGAACTCGAAGACAGGCAGCTCGGTGGCTTGCTTGCGGTTGAGGGACTGGATGCGCATCGCACGCTCAGTGATTTGCTTGGAGGTGAGGCCGGAGCAAGCGTTGAAGAAGGTGTCGACAACTGCTTGGTGGCCGCCTTCGGCTTCCAGGTTGGCAAGAAGGTCGCCCTCAGGAGTTCCTGGGTTGGCGGTCTTGAAAGCCTCGATGGTGGCCGCTTTCAGGTCGTCGGCGGTGAAGCCTTGTGGCAAGCCCTGTGGCATCTGGTCGAGAAGTCCGCAGCGGTCGGCGGAGAAGATCGGGCGAGTGAAGTCGACCAAGAGCACGTCCTTGGCGAATTCGTCGGTGATGATGCCGCGAGAGATGAGTGCGTCCACGTACCCGTTGTCGGCGTTGGAGCGCTCGATGAAAGGATCGGGGAAGAATGTATCAGCCTTCTCGGTGCCAGAGACGTTCTGGCCGTTGGTGGCGATTTGAGCCAGGTAGTCGGCGTTGTCGATGTTGATGCTGCCGAAGCCCTTCAGGTGTGGATCGAGAAGCGAGTCGGAGGGGATGCGGCTCATTGGAGAGGTTGGGAAGTCGGAGCCGTTGTCGACGTTGACTTCGACGGTGCAGAAGAGTGGGCGAAGGAGCTCGTGGAGATTTCCTTGCTCTTGCATGAAGGTCACGCGGCTCTCGTTCCAGGCGCGGTTGCCGGCTTTGACCAGGCTCTCCATGTTGGCGCCGCTGCTCTTGGTGCCCAGGTCGGCGATTCCGCTGACCAGGTCGGCGGCACCGGGGGTGTCAGAGTGACCTTCCCAGTGCATCCACGGGGTGTCGAGCTCTTTCATGATGAGACCGCCACCGGTGTGACAGTTGGCGCAGCGTCGAGTGTTGCCCTGAGGGCCTTTGAACATGTCCTTCGAGTTGCCGAAGAAGTTGATTTCTCCGTTGGTGGTTTCGTAGAAGTTGAAGACACCTGCGGTCTTGTCGAAAGCGATGATCTCGACGTTGCCTGGCAGGGTGGTGGCGCCAGCGCGGATGCCGAAGAGAGAGAATAGAATCTCGTGCTCTTCACGGCCGTTGCAGCGTCGGGTGGTAACCAGGCGGTAGCTGGTCGGAGAGCCGGTAATCTGGGCGGTCTCGCTGACGGCCCGGGTGCTGATGCCATCGCGCTCACCGGCACAGCCCTCTTTGTCGACCTCGCGAAGCTTGGCCATGATGTCGCCGAAGGTGACCGGGCAGCTCTCGCCGTGCCACAGCATCTCGGCCAGGGGATCGTGAAGTCGGCCGGCGACGCGGTCATTGCCACGGCCGCTGGCATCCACCATCAGGCCGTCACAGGCGCTGGCGGGGACTTCGGAGTCGGGAAGGTCCAGGTCATCGCACTTGGCACCAGTGCAGGTTCCGCCGTCCGTCGAGCTGGGATCAGTTCCACAGCCGGCAGCCAGGGCGAGGGGGGAGAGGAGGGCAACGAGGGTGGCTAGAGAGCGCATGTCGGGCTGTAATGCGAGGACCGGGCCAAGACATTCCGGATAATTTTGCGCGTCTTCTCAGCTGCTTGGGCTCTACCCGGGATCGTAAAGTGACCACGAGAGACACCAGAAGCACTGGCGTCAGTACTAGCCGTGTGGCTTGTGCACCCAAGCAGAATGAGGCCAATTCGTTGTGATGCCGAGAAGATCGCCACCCGAAACGACGAACAGCCGGCGCCCACGGAGAGTGGGCTGCCGGCTGTCCGAACGATCACTTCGAGCTAGTTGGCGTTGACCGAGCCGCTCACCGAGACCGACGCCATCACCGAGACGTTCAGACTGGCGGCCGCGGCGATCTGCGCCTGGCCGGCCAGACGGATGCAGTCAGCTGCTTCCAGGCCGATGTCGGCAGCAGCGGAGGCAGCGCCTGCCACTTTGCCTGCCAGATCGGCCGTGGCTCCGACCACGATGTCCAGCTGCGCGATGACGGACAGGATCTTGCCGTAGTTGGCGCCCAGGGTTTGCGCAAGGGCCTCGAGCTCAGGCGATACCGCACCCGAGAAGCTCACGATGACCGTTGGCTCCGAGCAAACGATGTCGAAGGCGACCTCGGATTCGCAAGCAGCCTGGCAATCAGCGCTGGCCTGAACGTCAACCTGGCCACCCTCGCAGCTAGGCTCGACGAAATCGACGTCGCAGCTGCCAGAGCAGCTACCTTCGCATGAACCGCTGGCGGCCAAGCGACAAGAGCCAGAGCAGCTACCGGAGCAGCTTCCCGAGCAGCTGCCCTCGATGGTGCCCGCGCACTGGCCGGTGCAGGTGCCTGAACATTCGCCTGCGCAGTTGCCGTCGGCGCCCATGGCGCTGCAGGTTCCATCGCATTGGCCGGTACAGGTGCCCGTACAGGTCGCGGAAATGGTGCCCTCGCAGCTGCCAGAACAGCTGGCGCTACAGCTGCCCGTGCACTCTGCGCTAGCCTCGACCGTGCAACTTCCAGAGCAGCTGCCCGAACAGGTGCCGCTCAGCTCGCCGCCGGTGCAGGTTGGTGGGGTGGCGGTGGCGTCGAAGCTGGCGTCACACTCGCCGGCGCACTCGACCATGGCGTCGAGACTGGCGCTGCAAACTGCTGGTACGAACTCAACGACCAGCGTGGCGCTGGCATTGGCGGCGAGAACACCATCGATCGCTGTGCTTGCGTTGGCACAGGCCACGGCGGTGTCATCGCTGGTTTCGGCACCGAGGTCGCTAGCGATAGCGTTACAGGCGCTGTTCATCTTGGCCTCGATGGCCGCTGAGGTAGCGCTGAACTTGCCGGTTGCTTCCAAGAGCGCGTCGATTTGACCGTTGCCAAAGCTGGACTGAATTTCGCCAGTCAGATCGTGAGGACACTGACCTGGGATGCCGGAGTCGCCACCGCAAGATGACAGAGCCGTCAGCAGCAGGAGCGAGCCTGCGAGCGCAAATTTGGGAAAGCGTAGTTCGAGTTTCATAATTCCAATTCCTATCGTTAGCGGACGCCGGGCGCCCAAGCCCGCATGCTACATCGAAGTCTGCAAATCGTCGCTATTGTCAGTGTCACTATTCGATGCCGAACAGGGGCTGCGAAAATGCATCAGATTCGCACCCAAACACCTGCCAAAAAGGTGAGCGGCGCCACTCGGAATGCGCTGAGTCCGTGGTAGCGGCAGGCTGACGAGATTCGAAGCTTCTTTGGTGCCGATAGTTAACTGAGGCGCTAGGGCTGACAGTTGCCGGAGGTGACGACTTGGTCTTGCACAGGTACGCCGTCGCCTGGCACATCGGCAAAGGCCACGGGAACCGACTGACAGCTGGTCGGCGCGCCGCATTCCTCTTGGCGCATGACATGGGCGTGTGGACCGGTCGAGTAGCCCGTCGATCCAGAGAGACCGACAGCGGTGCCGGCTGGCACGAATTCACCTTCGGAGACAAGTACCGCGTTTAGGTGCTTGTAGATCGAAGCGCTGCCATCACCGTGGACGAGTACGACGTAGTTGGCGAAGGGAAAGCAGGAGGATCCGCCGCCGTTGTAACAAGGATCGCCAGGTCCGGTGTCGCCGAAGGTGTAGAGCACGATGCCGTCAGCCATAGCGACGAGCGGCGTCCCCACAGGGATGGCGAAATCGAAAGCGTAGCGGGACCGGCCGCTATGACTTGTGCTGCCATTGTTGGCCTGGCTCACTCGTGCGGTGGTTCCGCAGGCTAGCGGCAAGCGAAAGACATCTGGCGGCTCGAGCTCAGGCGCTGCGTCCTGGGTGCAGGTGGCGTACGCCGCCGATAGGTAGCCCTCGCCAAGGGCACTGGTGACGTGGAACCACTCATTGCTGTTCTCGACCGTTTGGCCGCTGACCCTTTCGAGCACGGTGAGCACCGAGTTGTTCGGCAGGCTTGCCACCGGTGCTCCCTCCGTGTTGGCGGCGGGGCGCAAGTTGAGGCTGTTGCCCGGCATGACCGTGACCCGCACCCGCGGGCAGTCATCGGGCTCGGCGACACTGCCGTCGGGACCAGGGTCGAGCTCGCCGGCATCGACGGCCCCCGGATCGACCGCATCGCCGCTGACGGTGCCATCGCAGGCGAGGAGTGGCAGGAGGCAGACCAGGAGTGCGGGCGAGACTGCAGGCAGGAGTGCGGGGCGAAGTGCGGGGCGCATGGCCCTGGCCCTACGCAATGATGGGACCACTCTGGTGCCTACAGGTGGTCGCTGATTTCAACAAGCTAGCTGCCGCCCGGCCAGTGGCGACCGACACCCACCGGTTGCAGTGCGGCGCACCGTGCTCAGTCCTGGCTACCCCAAAGGTACGCGTATGGAGCCCGTGCCCGAGTGCGCCACCCGCCAAGAGCGATCAGTCAATCTCGACATCGATGCAGTCGGCGACGTGCATGATGAGATACATCAGGACGCGTTCCTGCGGGGAGAGCTCGCTCGATTGGCAGTACTGTGGGAAGGCCGTGTCCAGTCCCAGAAAGTCGCGACCGAGGGTGTGGTAGCTCGAGTACAGGACGCGCCCGCAGTCGTGGTAATCGAAGGTCGTGGTCAAAGGCAGGACTTCGTTGAGACCGCCGCCCGTGACCTGGCCCGAGAGCCAGAGCTTGACGTTGTCGTCGACGAGCACGCTCAGCTGCATGACCCATGAGCCTAAGAAGTGTTCTATGTGCACGCGGCCGTCGTCGCTGATGATTTCCTCGCCCGTCACGGCTTCGACGGCTCGCAACCACTCGGCCATGTCGGCATCGAGAACCTGAGCTTCGGTGGTGATTCCGCCATCGCCAATGGCAGCGGCATCGCGCGGCTCGGGCAGGTTGTCGCTTGGTCCCGGGCCAAAGTCGATGTAGCCAGCGAAGCTGTTGACCTGTTCGATGTAGTCGTAGGACCAGTCAGTCACGTAGAGACGGCCGCCCGAGTTGACGTAATTGTCGATGTTGGCGCGCACGCTCTGATCGGCGAGCATGTCTTCGAACTGGTTCCCGGAGCAGTTGACGAAGATGATGTTGTACTGCTTCATGCGCTCGGCATCGGTGAGAAGGTCCGAGAAGCTGCCCTCTGCG
>JAHEAK010000430.1 GCA_024642805.1 Kofleriaceae bacterium
GGCCTTGACCCAGGGCGCGAACTTTCTCGGGCAGCCAATGAAGAAGATCGAGGTGCCTGCGTCCAAGGCCTCGCCGCCTGCGCCCTAGGATGGTTCCAATGTCAGCATCTCCCCTACCCCGACTCTCCCATGCGCTTCTGAGTGGCATGATTTTATTCATGTTTTCAGCCTGCTCCGGCGGCGAAGACAAGGCCAAGGACTGCGAAGGCCCCGACTGCCCGAGCTGCACACCGCTCACTTGCGGCGAGGTAGGCGCCCAGTGTGGCGCCATCTCCGACGGCTGTGGCGGAAGCCTGGAGTGTGGCCAATGCCAACCCTGGGAAGTGTGCGGCGCCGACGCGCCCAACGTCTGCAACGTCAATTGTGGCAACGGCGAGATCGATGCCGATGAAGAGTGCGATGACGGCAACGTCGTCACCGAGTTTTGCGAGTACGGCGAAGACTACTACTGCGAGGTCTGTGATCGCTTTTGCGCAAAGGGCGCCGGCAAACTGCAGTGGTGTGGCGACACCAAGGTGCAAGCCGATCAGGGCGAAGAATGCGACGACAACAATGACGTCGCCTGGGATGGCTGCGACCTCGAGTGTCAGAAGAGCCCTTGCCAATTTCAACAGGTCTACAGCGTTACCCGCAACAAGCTGCGCGACCTGGCCCTTAGCGGCAACACCATGTTCCTCTCCGAAGATCAGCAGCTGACCATCTACGATGTTAGCAGTGGCACGCCGACCCAGATCGGCACCTTTGCAGATGACAGCGGTTATGAGTTTGGCACCATCGCCATCTACCAGGGCCGCCTCTTGACCGCCGGCCGTGGCACGCACGTCTCGGTCTACGACATCAGCACGCCGAGCGCGCCAACACTTATCAGCTCGGCCGGCGGACCGGTTGGAGGCTACGCGATGGCTATATCGGGAACTCGCGCCTACCTAGCCACCCACCTCGGCATGGCGGTCGTCGACTTGAGTAACCTGAACGCGCCCACGGTCTTGGGCAGCGTCGACTTCTCCCCCGACGTCTACAGCATCGCCGCCAGCGGCACCAATGTCTTTGTTGGCACCACCTCTGGCGTGCGCATCTACGACGCCAGCAACCCTGCGACGCCCGTCTTGCTCAGCGTCTGGGATCCGCTTCCCGATGATGGCTTCACCACCAACATCCGCGGCATCGTCATCGAAGGCAATCGCATGTACGCCAACGGCGGCATGGCCAACCTGCGCTCGGTGGACATCAGCGACCTGGCCAACCCGGTCGAGATCATCGACAACCTGAGCATTCCCGGTGGCACGCCCGGGGGACCGACCTTGGCACTGGGCGCCGACAAGATCGTGGCTAGCAACAGCGCGGGCGTCTTCGTCGTCTCTCGCAACAACGGCGTGCTCACCGAGCTTCTCGGTGGCTTTGGTCCCGCCTCCAGCGTCCGCCACATGGTCATGAAGGATGACCTGGTCTACGTCACCGCCGACAACGACGGCTTCTTTGGCAGCAATCACTTCCTCAAGGCGCTGCGCATCACCTGCGAGTAGTTCTTAGCGCAGCAAGCCCACCACGCCCGCATTGTCGCGCGGCGTGGTGTGGCCGGTGATGCCAATGGCGATCGTCAAGTCATCGGCCTGCATGAGATCGCTGCCCACCATGATGCCGGCACTGAGCCAGGGACTTATCCACTTGTCGATGCCTACCCGCGGCTCCAGCATCAGCTGATTGTTCCAGGCCATGACCTGCTGAATGCAGCTGCCCTGCTGGGATTCGATGCTCACATTGGTGCTGCGCAGGCCAATGAGCGTGTCGCTCCGCACCTGCCACGAGCCAAGGGGAATGCTTAGGCCAATCACGCCGGCGGTGCTCAGCTGGACGACGCTCTTGGATCGCAGCGTCAACTCACCGACCTGAGAGCTGGCACCGTCGCCAGCACCAAGCGCAAAACCAGTGTGCAAACCAAGGTGCAGCTTGTCGGTGACGAAAGCCGTTCCTTCGATTTCAAAACCGCCCATCCCAAAACGCTCGGGCGTATTGCGCACGTTGGGCGCGGTCGGCAGGTGATAGTCGTGGACCTGGTCGTGGGTGACCTCGCCGGCCAAGTGCATGCCACTTACCGAGCTTGTGCCGCCGGTAAAGGCCATGGACCAACGCATCGGGCCAAAGAGCTGGCGGTCCCAGGTACCGAAACGCGAACACTCGGTGCGACCGATGATGCTCGTGGCGTCCGTGCATCCGCTGCTCGAACTACTGCTGGAGCCTCCACTCGAGCCGCCGCTCGAACTGCCGCTCGAACCGCCGCTCGAACCACTGCTCGAACCGCCGCCGCAGGGCGAAGCGAGCACAGGCGTCGACGCCCCAAGCAAGAGCAAGAGTGCGAGGCTAGGAGTCGCGAGCGATCGCATCATGCTCCGGCGACCTCCGCACACAGCACTTGCTCTGGCCCCGCGGATGCGGCCGCGCTCAGCGCATCGAGATAGGCACACAGCACGACACTGTCGGTGGGCGCCTCTAGTTCGATACGCTCCATGACCGATTCACGACCGCCGAGCAGAGCGGGTTGCAACTCCGCGCGCGGATCGTAAAGGCCGACGAAGATGCGCTCGCCCGTACTCAGCTGCGCGTTCACTTGCAGCGCGCTCAAGTCGACCCAGACTGACTCATCGCAGCGATTGCCCAGATAGACATCGAGCACGGGTCCCTCGGCCTCGCTGTCGTAGGCCGCGGCAAGACCGATGTCGAGACAGCCGCGCGAGGTGCGCTGCTCAGGGAAGCGCGTGAGCCCGGTCTGAAACGAGCCAGCGCGATAGGGCGCGCACGCGGCAAGTGGCATGACCAAGAGGGCGATGCTGGCGAGGAGTCGGAGGCGCGGCATGCCCGCGGGAAAGCAAGGCCTGGGCCCTTTGCACCCACTCGTGACTTCAAGCGCTTGCGGCCAGACCTTGCCCGTAGCGCGGTCTCCGCAAGGCCACAGCGTTGCAAGAAGGCCACGAGAGTGGCAAGGAGTGGAAAGCTCGTAGGCGCGCTCCTGCCCTGCCTTCCTGTGGCAGGAAGTGGAAGACTTGAGCCCCTAGGGCGATGGCGGCGACCAGCGATCGACGCGCACGCCTTCGACCAGCGCCGCCTTGAGCACGGATCGACCGAGCAAGAGGCGCGCGCACTCCTGCACGCCTTCGGTGATCGCGGGGTGCGGATGGGCGATGCGGGCGATGTCGTCGAGCTTGCCGCCCAGGCCGATGAGCAGGGCGATGCCCTGAATACAGCTAGAGGCCTGCGGGCCGACCACGCGCAAGCCGAGGATGGTGTCGTCGTCGACGGCGGCCAGTAGCTTGATGAAGCCGCGTGTGTTGCGCATGGCCACGTTGCGCGAGATCAGGTGATTGTCGATAGAGGCCACCCGATAGGCGATAGCGCGCTCGTGCGCCTGCTCTTCCCCGAGGCCCACGGAGGCCACCTCCGGGCTCACGAACATGATGGTCGAGAGCGCACGGTAATCGATGGGCGCAGGCTCCTTGTCGAACATCGCCTCGACGGCGAAGCGTGCCTCCAGCTCAGCGACATTGGCCAGAGCCATGTCTTGCGTGACGTCGCCAGCCGCGTAGATGTGCGGCACGTTGGTCTTGCAGTTGCGGCAGCCGACACCGCCGCGATCGTCGATCACCACACCGGCTTTGTCCAAGTCCAGCGACTCGAGGTTGGGCACGCGGCCGATCGAGATGAGCGCGCGCTCGACCTCATGGGTCTGGACCACACCATCGCTTTCGATGTCGTAGCTGACCTTTTCGTCGTCGGCGACCATGCGCAAGAGTTTGGCGCTGCGATGAATGGTGATGCCCATGTCCTCAAAGCCCTGGGCCACACACTCGGCGACGTCGGCGTCCTCGAAAGGCAAGATGCGATCACGGCGATCGATCATGAAGATGCGCGTACGCCCGTACTGACCGAAGATGGTCGCGTACTCGCAGCCGACCACACCCGAACCGACGATGACCAGGCTCTCGGGAAAGGCCGGCAACTCTTCGATGTGATCACTGGTGACGATGCGCTTGCCGTCGACGTGGATGCCATCGGGAATGCGCGGCCTGGAGCCAGTGGCAATCAGGAAGTTGTCTGCGTCGATCTCGCGAGCCCCGGCCGGGCTCTCGACGCGCACGCGATGTGGCGAGAGAAAGTGGGCACGCCCGCGAATGAGCTCGACTCCCTGCGACTCGAGGCCTGCCAGCTGTTGCAAGAGGTGGCGGCGGCGCTCGCCCACCGCCTCTTGTACGGTTTGCCCTACCGCTCCATAGGAGACCTCGATGTCGGCGACCTCGAAACCTCGCCCGTGTCGCCCGGCCTTGGCGTAGTCGTTGGCCAGGTGCCAGAAGGTCTTCGAGGACAGGGCCCCGTGGTGCAGCCCGGCGCCGCCGACCCGAGCGGCTTCGACGAGGGCCACGCGCTTGCCCAGATCGTGGGCGCGCATTGCAGCGGCGTAGCCGCCGGGTCCGGCTCCCAGGATACAAAGGTCGTAGCGGCTCATTGCGCGCCAGCATAGTGGAGGCGCGCGCTCCTGTCTCCCGCAATGGTGATCTGCAAAACCGCAAAAAACTGGCCATATAGAAGCGCGGGGATAAATCTTCAAGCATGGAGCGAAGTGTCAATCAGCAGGCCCCCATCGTCGAGGTGGCGCAGCGGCCCCTGGATCTGTGGCTGCTCGCCGCGCTTCTCGGTCTGCTCTTGCTAGGTACCGTGGAGGTCTTCTCATCGAGCGCGGTCTACGCCTTCAAGCGCAACGGCGACTCTCTCTTCTTCCTCAAACGACAGATCGCATGGCTCACCCTGGGGATGGGCGCGTTGGTCCTGGGCACGGTTAGCGATTACCGCTGGCTCCGACGCTGGACCTATCCCCTCCTGGCCATTTCCCTCACGCTGCTCATCGGCGTCTTGCTCTTTGGCGCGCGCATCAACGGCGCCCATCGCTGGTTCATGCTTGGGCCCATGTCCTTCCAACCGGTCGAACTCGCCAAGCTGGCGCTGATTTGCTACCTGGCCTACAGCCTGAGCAAGAAGGCCGACAAGGTGAAGCTCTTCAGCATCGGCTTCGTTCCGCACCTTCTGGTGTGCGCGGTCATGATGGCCCTCTTGCTCAAGCAGCCGGACCTTGGTTCGTCGATCATCCTGGGCGCAACCACTCTCACCTTGCTCTTCGTCGCCGGCACCAAGATTTCGTACCTGGTCCTG
>JAHEAK010000431.1 GCA_024642805.1 Kofleriaceae bacterium
CAGCCACGCCACCCGCGCCGCCGTCTACGAAGCGAGAACCGGGATGATTGGCGGTGCCAAAGCGAGACTCATCGCCGTTGGAATCGCCGATGCCGGCGCTCAGGAAACCGCCGCCGCCGGTCCCGGAGTGAAAGCCGTTGGGAACGTTGAGGTGCGTCGAACCGCCACCGCCGACCGAGCCACCAACACCGGCATCGTCACCACTGCCGTCCTGCCCGTCGCCACCCGCCTGGCCATCGCCGCCTGGTAAGAGCGTACTGCTATCGGTGGCGCCACCGCCGCCGCCCGCAATGAGCAGGGGATTGCTGAAGGTGTCGGCCACGAAGGTGCCACCGCCGCCGGAACCGCCGCCTTGTTCGAGGGGCGCAGGGGCATCGGCGCCGCGCTGACCAACCAAGATCTTCAGCGTGCTGCCGCCGACCACGTTGAACTCGCCATAGATATGCGCGCCCTTGCCACCGACACCCGCATTGCCATCGCCCGAGCCGCCTCCACCTTGCGCGCCAAGGGCGTCGATCGTGAGGTGCTCGACGCAATCGGGAATGACGAAGTCCTCGATGGTGCCCACGTACTTGAAGGTCTGTGAACCGGAAGGGCAGGGCGCGGCGTCGCTGGTACCCGCACTGGCGTCGGGCCTGCCACCTTCACTGGCCAACAGACAAATGCCGCCCGAGCACTCCTGACCTTGCGGGCAATTGCCAGTCTCGGAGCATTCGAGGCCTGGCTGATACTGAGGACTGAAGCAGGCGCTTGCAGGTAGCAGGGCCAACACGAGCAGGCATGCTCGCATCGTCCTGTTCCACGCCTCACACACGATGTGAGTATAGCAGGGCCTCTGTACTACCCGATGCGAAATCGGCCCCTAGCTACCACTGGAAGCTAACCTGGCCGGGACCCTCACGAACGCCCGCAGTGTTGTCGGGGTTGTTGCCGAGGTTGAGGGAGCCGCCACCGCCACCGCCGTACACGCCATCAACCGAACCGGTGCCGCCACCTGAGTAGCCGCCACCGCCCGCGCCAGCAAAGCCCGCTGAGCCCCCACCACCAAAGGCGCCATCGCGACCAATGCTGCCACCTATGCCACCCGCGCCACCATTGGTGAAGCTCTTGCCGGGTTGATTGGCACTGCCGAAGTTGGCGGTGGAACCATTGCTATTGCCATTGCCGTCGCCCGTAAAGCCGCCACCGCCGGTGCCGTTGTGAAAACCAGGGTTGGAAGCCGTGTTGCCACCACTGCCAGCGGTGCCGCCCGATGCACCGCCGCCGCCACCTGCCTGGCCGTCAGTGCTCAGCTGGCCTTCGCCACCAGGGAGCAGGATCTCGGCAATGATGGTGCCGTTGCCATCGACCTGGGCGGTGTGAGTTGCGCCGCCGCCACCGCCAGCGACTAGCAAGGCTTCGCCCAAAGCCGTGACCACGTAGCTACCGCCGCCACCACTACCGCCGCCTTGTTGCAAGTTGAGGGAGCTGGTGCCTAGCAAGCTTTGATCGGGAATGGCGCTGAGGCCCTGCCCCCCGACGAGAATCTGAAAGCTCTCGCCGGGCGTGACTGGAAACTCGCCCTTGATGCGCGCGCCTTTGCCGCCGCCACCAACGCCGTTCCGACCTCCACCACCCTGGCCACCAAAGGCTTCGATGGTCACCGTGGTCACGCACTCGGGAAGAGTGAAGTTGACGATGGTCCCGCTCACATCGAAGACTTCCGATCCGCTCGGGCACTGCACTTCAGCATCCGCGCGTGGGGCGGCATCACCTTGCGCTTGCGCGGCATCGGCAAGGCCGCCGCTTCCGAGTAGCTGACAGACATCGCTTACGCACTCCTGGCCACTCGGGCAGGCTCCGCTTTCGGAGCAGGCCAGGCCAGCGCGGTAGTCGGGTGAGAAGCAGGCGGCGGCCGGCAAGATGCACAGCGCCAGCAGCGCGATGGCCGCCCAACTCTCGTACTGCCGCCTCGACCGCATCCCCTGAGTGTAGCAAGGCGGGGGCGCTTTCGTCTCGCTGCGCAAATAGGCCGCCGACTAGCTCTCCTTTTGGACGACCCGGTGGCCTTGATAGAGCTCATCGCGCCAGTCGAGAAGCGCTCGAAATCTGCTGGCCAGGCGCTCGTCACTCCATGCCAGACGGGTGGCCGGGCCCAGCGCTATGAACTCATCGGTAACCGGCCGCACGCATTGGAGAGTTACCGCCATGCACACATCGGCGTAGCTGAAGGCGTCGCCAAGCAGGTAGGGGCGGCCATCGGCAAGGGCCGCCTGCAGGGACTGCAAGACCTGCTCGAGGCTCTGTCGATGCTGCTCGTCTGCTCCTCGATAGGAGTATTTGCGGCGCAGGTGGGCGACGCCCAGGTTGGCCAGCGGCGACATCAGCGCATGCAGAGCACTGGGCATCGAGGGCAGGGCTTCGCGCTTGGCGGCCGGGTCTTCGAGGACCTTGCTCGAGACCAACACGCGCGCCGCGCTCAGCGCGGCTTCGCTGCTGGCGTTCCAAACCGCAATCTCGTGCTCGTGCGCGGCGGGGAAGAGATCGATGGTGCTCTCACCGACCTGGCGCGCGTGATGGGCGATGTCGAGAGAGTCGCGGAAGACCTGCTCGCCATCGATGAGCAGAGGCACCGAAATCGCGCCGCGCAACTGCTTGAGACGCACGCGCAGGGCGGCTTCCCCGATGATGGGCAGGAACTCGTGTTCGAGGTAGGGGACTCGATAGTGATCGAGAGCCCAGCGTGCTTTCTCCGACCAGGGGGAGTAGCCAAGCGCAAAAAGTTCCATGGAGCTCGCCATGCTTCGATTGTCGCTCATCCGAAACGAAAAAGGGCGGACATGCTCGATGTCCGCCCTGGTCGATTCGCTAGCTAGCGAGCTTACTTGCCGGCTTTTTCGCGGGCTTTGGCCATGAGCTCTTCGGCGATGTTGTTCGGTACTTGTGCGTACTTCGAAAACTCCATCGAGAACTCGGCTTTGCCCTGGGTGCCGGAGCGCAGCGTGGTCGAGTAACCAAACATCTCCGACAGAGGCACGTCAGCCTCGATCTTGACGCTGGTGTCGTCCTCTTGCGTGCCGACGACCATGCCGCGGCGTTGCATGAGGGTGGTCATGACGTTGCCGTTGTGCTCCGAAGGAGACTCGACGACCACGCGCATGATGGGCTCGAGGATCTTGGGAGCAGCTTTGTCGTAGGTGTCGCGCCAGGCACCGCGAGCGGCTTCCTGGAAGGCCATCTCCGAGGAGTCGACCGCGTGAGAAGCACCGTCGTTGACTTCGATGCGCACGTTGACGACAGGGAAGCCAAGCAGGCGGCCCTTGACCACAGCACTCTTGAAGCCCTTGTCGACAGCGGGAATGAAGGGCTTTGGAATCGATCCGCCCTTGGTGTTGTCGATGAACTCGTAGTCCTGGTCTTCGTTGGGCTCGATGAAGCCGATGATCTTGCCGTACTGGCCCGAACCACCGGTTTGCTTCTTGTGGGTGTAGTTGAACTCGGCCCGACGGGTGATGGTCTCGCGGTACGCGACTTGTGGTGGCGAGGTGATGACCTCGGCGCCGTACTCGCGCTTCATACGCTCGATGTAGACCTCGAGGTGCAGCTCGCCCATGCCGCGGATGATGGTCTCGTTGGAGTCCTCATCGACGTTCACGCGGAAGGTTGGATCCTCCTTGGTGAAGCGGCGCAGCGCCTTGGACATCTTGGTCTCTGCAGCGTGATCGATAGGCTTGATGGCCACCGAGATAACTGCCTCGGGCACGTGCATCGAGCTCATGGCGATGTTGAGCGTGCCATCGGTGAAGGTATCGCCCGAGTTGCAGTCGACGCCGAACATAGCGACGATGTCGCCAGCGCCTGCGTAGGTGATGTCTTCCATCTCGTCGGAGTGCATGCGCACCAGTCGGCCGATCTTGATCTTCTTGCCCGTGCGGGTGTTGACGATCGAGTCGTCCTTCTTGAGCGAGCCCTGATAGACGCGCATGTAGGTGAGCTGACCGTAGCGGCCGTCCTCGAGCTTGAAGGCCAGGGCCACGGTTGGCTTGCTCTCGTCGGAATCGAGAATGACCTTGGCTTCGTCGTTGTCCAGATCGTGGCCGTAGTTCTCGACCTCGGTTGGATTGGGGAGGTAGGCGATAACGCCGTCGAGCAGCTTCTGAACGGCCTTGTTCTTGTAGGCAGAGCCCAGGAACACGGGGGTCAGGTCGCGCTTGATGGTTCCTGCGCGAATGGCGCGCACGATCATCTCCTCGGTGACCTTGTCCTCGAGCATGGCTTCCATCAGCTCGTCATCGAACATTGATGCGGCGTCGAGAAGGGTCTCGCGGTAGGTGTTGGCTTCGTCCATGCGGTCGGCTGGGATGTCGGACTCGATGATCTTCTCGCCGTTCTCGCCCTCGAAGGTGTAGGCCTTCATTTTGACCAGGTCGATGACGCCCGCATGCTTGTCCTCGAGACCGATGGGCAGCTGCATCATGACGGCGTTGTGGCCAAGCTTCTCGATGAGCTGGTTTTTGACCTTGAGGGGGTCAGCGCCGGTGCGGTCGCACTTGTTGACGAAGGCCACGCGAGGCACGTTGTAGCGCTTCATCTGGCGGTCGACGGTCAGCGACTGGCTTTGCACACCAGCAACCGAGCAGAGCACCAGGATCGCGCCATCGAGCACGCGCAGCGAGCGCTCGACTTCGATCGTGAAGTCGACGTGGCCGGGGGTGTCGATGATGTTGATGGTGTGGTCTTTCCACGTGCAGTGCGTCGCAGCGGAGGCAATCGTGATGCCGCGCTCGCGCTCGAGCTCCATCGAGTCCATCTTGGCTCCAACGCCGTCCTTACCGCGGACGTCGTGAATCGCGTGGATGCGATTGGTGTAGAAAAGAATACGCTCGGTCAGAGTCGTTTTACCGCTGTCGATGTGAGCGGAAATTCCAATGTTTCGTACTTTACTTAGATCCATAACGGCGCTGCTCCTGATAGAGGCGGTACCTCTAACCCCCTAGAATCCCAGAGTCAAGAGCGAAAGCAAGGCGCTTTCGATTTGCTCGACAGGCTGCCTCGAGGGCCCCCGATAAGCGCCTGAAATTTCGCTTTGCCGCGCGACTCGAAGGGTCCCCCACAAGGTGGCCAAGGGTAGCGACAGGAAGCGCGTTAGTACTTGCCAGTGATGGATTGCATGTAGGCCTAGCAGGCCAGATGGTATAGAAGGAGGCCAT
>JAHEAK010000432.1 GCA_024642805.1 Kofleriaceae bacterium
AGGAATGGCAAGGACTCGATGTCACCCACGGTGCCACCCACTTCGACCACCAAGAGGTCGAGGCCCTGGGCACACTCGAGCACGCGGCTTTTGATCTCGTCGGTGACGTGGGGAATGACCTGTATGGTTCCGCCCAGGTATTCGCCGCTGCGCTCTTTGGCGATGACCGAGTTGTAGACGCGACCACTGGTCACGTTGTTGAGCTGCGACATGCGGGTGGACACGAAGCGCTCGTAGTGGCCAAGGTCGAGATCGGTCTCGGCGCCGTCGTCGGTGACGAAGACCTCGCCGTGCTGCAGCGGATTCATCGTGCCGGCGTCGACGTTGAGGTAAGGATCGAGCTTGATATTCGCGACCCGTAGACCGCGATTCTCCATGAGAGCGCCGATGGAAGCGCTGACCAGGCCCTTGCCCAGGGAGGAGACCACGCCACCGGTAACGAAGATGAATTTGGTCTTGGCGCCCGGTTTCTTCTTTGTTTCCAATGGCTTACGCATATTTATGGGAGCTTACATTACGTCAGCCGGTCGGGGCCGTCAATGGCGCATTCCGACTCATCCACGGCAAAGCATGCCGGTAGATCCCGCGGGTGCTCAGCGACCTCGCCAGGTGGCAAGGGGCGCGCGCCAGGCCGAGGCACCACCATTGCCATTGCTCTGCGAATCGAGATTGCGCGGCCCGCCAACGAAATCCCGAAGTGCCGCAATCGCCACGCCAGCATCGAGCTCGCTGCCGCTTGCGGGCGTGACGGTGCGCAGTCCGTCTTCGCGTTCGATGAGACCGGTGTCGAACTCGCCGGCGATGAAACCTGGGTGCGCGAGCATGCGCTGATGAAAAGCGATGTTGGTCTCGATACCGACCACGCGATACTCGGAAAGAGCGCGGCGCATACGAGCCATGGCTTGCTTGCGATCGTCGCCCCAGGTGATGAGCTTGGAGATCAGTGGATCGTAGTACATCGAGATCTCGACGCCCTCGTAGGCGCAGGAGTCATCGCGAACATAGGGGCCGGCGGGAACGCGCAGGGTGCTGATGACGCCCGGCGAAGGCAAAAAGCGCACCGAGTCTTCCGCGTAGATTCGACACTCCATGGCCGAGCCGCGATGGCGCGCGTTGATTTGCTCCTGGGTCATGGGCAAGGGCTCGCCGCTGGCCACGGCGACTTGCCACGCCACCAGATCGACGCCGTAGACCATCTCCGTCACGGGATGCTCGACTTGCAAGCGCGTGTTCATCTCCAAGAAATAGAACTCGCCCGTGCTGGTCAGAAGGAACTCGACGGTACCGGCGCCGACGTAGTTACAGGTTCTGGCGGCCTCGATGGCGAACTTGCCCATGCGCTGGCGGAGATCGTCAGAAACGGCTGGACAAGGCGATTCCTCGATGACCTTTTGATGGCGGCGCTGAATGGAACAGTCGCGTTCGCCGAGGTGGACGACGTTGCCGTGGGTATCTGCGAAGACCTGGATCTCGACGTGACGCGGACCGATGATGGCCTTCTCGACGTAGACGGTGTCATCGCCAAAAGCGTTGAGAGCCTCGCGACGAGCAGCATCGAAGGCGGCGGGCATGGCTTCCGCCGAAGCCACAAGGCGCATGCCTTTGCCACCACCACCGGCGGCGGCTTTGATGAGCACCGGATAGCCGACCTTGAGGGCCGCCTCGCACGCGCTGGCGACATCCGGAAAGCCATTGCCGTCGGGGCCGCTCTCGCCAGGCACCACGGGTAAGCCCGCGGCGATAACCGCCTTGCGCGCCTCGGTCTTGGAGCCCATCAGGCGCATGGCCGCGGCCGGCGGACCGATCAGAATTATTCCTTCGGCCTCGAGGCGCTCGGCAAACTCGTCATTCTCGGAGAGAAAGCCGTAGCCGGGATGCACCGCATCGGCTCCCGATTCTTTACAAGCGGCGATGATCTTGTCGATGACAAGGTAGCTCTCGCTGGCGGGCGCGGGACCAATGGCGATGGCCATGTCGGCCAAGAGCACGTGGGCGGCTTTGCGATCGACATCCGAATAGACCGCCACGCTCTCGATGCCGAGCTCGCGCAGGGTTCGGATGACTCGAATGGCAATCTCGCCGCGGTTGGCGATGAGCACTCGGCGAATTTTTTTCACGGCTGCCATGGCGGCCACTCTACAAGCTGCTCCGGCGAGGAACGAGTGCTTATGGGCAGATCTTGGCCAGCTCGTGTCCAGGTCATCGCCGAGCCTGAGGTAGAATGTGCCCGTGAGGCTGGAGGTTCTGAGCGATCGTCCTGGAACGGGCAGCACCGTGCTCGTGCTCGTGCGGCTCATCGCGCCCGCGCACGACGAGGGCGAGCGCCGGCCGGTCAACTTGAGTCTGGTCATCGATCGCTCGTCATCGATGCGCGGTCCCCGTCTCAAGCAGGCACTCGACGCCGCTAAGGAGTTGCTCGGTCGACTCGGTCCAAAGGATCGCCTGTCGATCGTCAGCTTCGACGCCAACGCGTCGGTGATTTGCGAGCCAGGGCCGGTCACCGACGAGCGACGCGCCATGATGAAGGATGCCCTCGAGAACCTGCAGAGCGGCGTCGGCACCAACCTCGGCGCAGCACTGCGCATGGGCGCCAATCTCATCAAGACCAGCTTCGTGCGCAATAGCATCTCGCGGGTCCTCTTGCTCACCGATGGCCAGGCCTCCGTTGGCATCACCGACAACGATCGCCTCACCGCCATGAGCGAGGCCATCTTCAAGTCGGGGGTTGCCGTCACGACCATGGGCCTAGGTCAGGGCTACGACGACGAGCTGCTCATCGAGATGGCCTCGCGCGGCCAGGGCGGCTACTACTACCTGGCCTCGCCCGGGGATATTCCGGCCGCCTTTGGCCGCGAGCTCGAAGGCGTGTTCTCGATCTCGGCGCAAGAAACCGAGCTCAAGCTCGTGCCCCACGATGACATCGAGAGTCTGGAGCTATTGCACAAGCTCGAGAGTGAACCGCAACAAGACGGTCTC
Source organism: Kofleriaceae bacterium (assembly GCA_024642805.1). Classification (GTDB taxonomy): domain Bacteria; phylum Myxococcota_A; class Polyangia; order Haliangiales; family Haliangiaceae; genus NORP324. The sequence goes on from JAHEAK010000432.1 coordinate 2,977, forward strand.
TTGGTGCACGTAGGTGATCTGAGCTCCGCGGCACCGCGCCATGTGCTCTTTCGCATGCGCATCGATGAGGCTAGCCGCTCGGCCACCGCTGGCACCGTCATCGTCAAATACAAGGACGCCACCGGATCGGCCAGTGACGCGCACATCGTGGGTGTGGCCTTGGCCGAGCAAACACCGATGACGGCGGTGCACGAGATCGTCGCCGAAGATCTGAAGCTGCGCGTCGCCAACGCCGTCGATCTGGCCTGGGCCCGGCGCACCAGTGGACAGAGCGGCCATGCGCTGCTGGCGCTGCGCGAAGTACACCAGGCAGTCACCAAGGCGCTGGCCGCCGCGCGATGCGAGCCCGCGGTTGCAGAAGAACTCTTAGGCGACCTCGCCAACGCCGAGATTGCCATCAACGAGGGCTCCGCAGAGCGCGAAAAGCTGCGCCGGGGTCTGCGCGAGAAGAGCCAGATGACGCAGATCGGTCACTCGGTCTTGCACAACCTTCGCCGCGACGAGTAAGCGCGGGGCTTGCGCTCGGGACGATGCGCTCGGGCGATGCGCTCCAACAACCCGCTCGGGCGATGCGCTCAACAACCCGCTCGGGCGAGGCGGCCCAACAACGCCTCGGGCGATGCGGGCGATGAGCGGGGAGGCTTGCGCTTTCGGCAGCTTGCGCTTGTTAGCAGGCGCGAGACGCGGTGGCTGTTCTCTGGCCGAAGACGCGTGGTATAGGGCGGCATGAAGCAGCTGCCCTTCTTCGCCCTCGTCCTCTTGTCCTGCCACGCTGGCTCTTCGGTGCCGAGCACGAGCACGACCCTCGCTCTCGAGAAGGGCGCCCAGCCTGTCGCGCAAGCCAGGGACACCGCCGTCGACACCATCTTGGCCGACGACATGCGCAAGCACGTCGAGCTCTTGGCCTCCGATGCCTTCGAAGGTCGCGAGACTCTCAAGCCCGGCTACGACAAGGCCGCTGGCTACCTGAGCGAGCAGTTTGCCAGCTACGGCCTCACGCCGATGCCGGGGCAGAAGAACTTCATCGTTCCCTACAAGCTCGCCAAGCAGAGCTATGACATGGCGCAGACCTCGCTAGCGCTGCGCGCGGCCGATGGCGACAAGGCCTTGGCGCTGGGTGTAGAGGCGACTCCCTTCTCCTTCAGCGACGAAGGTGCTCTCGACGCCGATGTGGTCTTTGCCGGCTACGGCATCAGCGCGCCAGAGCTTGGCTGGGACGACTACAAAGGTCTCGACGTCAAAGGCAAGTGGGTGCTCGTGCTGCGCCACGCCCCTGGCTACCTCGATGAGGCCAGTCCTTTCTTTGGCGGTGAGCCGAAGGAGAAGAAGGAAGCGCCAAGCGATGCCAAGGGCAAGGGCAAAGGCGATGCCGGCAAGGCGGGTGGCCAGGCTCGCGATCCGCGCAGCTACTCGACATTCACCAGCAAAGCCTTCAATGCCCAGGAGCACGGCGCCAAGGGCATGCTGCTGGTCAGCGGTCCGGTGACGGCGGAGATGGCAGACGACTTGCGCCTGCCCGAGCGCTTGAGCGTGCCGCTAACGGCCGCCGAGAGCGCCGCCCGAGATACGAAGATCGCCGAGCAAAAGGCCGCTATGGCCGCACGCGCCGCCGAGCAAGCCAGCGCGGCCGCCGACGCCAAGGGGTCGACCAAAGGTGCATCGAAAGGCGCCCCTAAAGGTGCATCGAAAGGCGCCCAGGCAGGCGGAAAGGCAAAGGCCGGGGCGCCCGCCGCCGAGAAGACCTTGCTCGCCTTTCAAATCTCACCGAGCAACGCCGAGCGACTGCTGGCCAACACGAAGATGAGACTTCTCGATCTGCAAAAAGCTGTCGACGCCGGCACGCCCGCCAAGAAGTTCAAGCTCAAGGCGCATGCCACGGCACGCGTCACCGAGCTGAAGGACGCCCCGCTGGTCACCGGCAAGAACGTCATCGGCTACCTCGAGGGCTCCGACCCGCAGCTGAAGAATGAATTCGTGGTCGTCGGTGGCCACTTCGATCACCTCGGTCGCATGGAAGGCGAAGAGCCCAACTCCGATGCCGCCAAGAAGGACACGGTCTATAACGGCGCTGATGACAACGCTTCCGGTACCTCGGGCATGCTCGAGATTGCGCAGGCCTTCGCTGGCTCCGCGCAGCGCCCACGCCGCAGCATGCTCTTTATGGGCTTCTCCGGCGAAGAGAAGGGCCTGCTCGGATCCAAGGCACTGG
>JAHEAK010000433.1 GCA_024642805.1 Kofleriaceae bacterium
AGAGCTGGAGCAGGCCTTCGAGATTCACGCGGCCAGTGATTCCATCCTGGGCGGCGTGCACTTCGAGCTCACCGGCGAAGACGTCACCGAGTGCATGGGCGGTGCTCGCGATCTCAGCGAAGAGGATCTCGAGCGAGCCTATCGTTCGCGCGTCGATCCGCGCCTCAACTACGAGCAGGCGCTGGAGATGGCCATGAGCATCGCGCGCCATATAGCAGCCATGCGCGGCTAGCAGGGGCGCGCCAGTGGCGGCGCGCGGCCTTTCTCCTGGTTTTTCTGGTACCCCGAGCTCGGGGGCGCGCCGCGTCCGCTAGTGTACGGCTCGTGAAATGCGCGCTTTCGCTTCGCCGGCCGCGTGGTAGCGTGCCGACATGAGCCGCCACGACTTCTCGCTCCTATGCCTCGCGTGCCTCGCGGCACTGACGATGCTGGCCTGCGCGGGCGATCCCGAGGAGCAAGCGAGCGACGCCGAGGACGCTAGCTTCGCACTCGGTGGCAAGGCCGACTCGCCACTCGAGCCTGCGCATGCTTCCGGCGTTTTGCTGGTCGCCAACAGTCTCGACGAGCAAGGCCTCGACGACGAGGTCGGACTCGATAGCCGAGCGGCGCGCAATATCATCGCTCATCGCGATGGTGCCGATGCCGTGCCCGGCAGTTCCGACGACGAGCTCTTCGATTCTCTTGCTGAGCTTGACGCCATCAAATGGGTTGGACCGAACGCGCTGGCCCGTTTGCTCAGTTACGCACTCGCCAATGGCTACATTGATGATTCAGCCGCGACAGCTAATTGTCTCATCATCTCCGAGTACATCGAAGGCGGTGGGCAGTACAACAAGGCTATCGAGATCTTCAACTGTGGCGCGCAACCCGTCGACCTGCGCGAGTTCTCCATCTGCCTGGTGCGCAATAACGACACGGGCTGTTCGGTGAGGGCTGATCTGGGCGAGGCGTCGCTGGCGCCTGGCTCGGTGAGCACGCTGTGTCGACGCAAGGCCTTCCACCCCGCAGGCATGGATCCGCTGCCCCAACTCGCGCAGGCCTGCCAGCTCGAGCGAGCAGCGGCGATGAGCTTCAGTGGTGATGATCGCCTTCTGCTCATGCGCGCCGATGGCTCGGTGGCCGATTCGATAGGTCGCATCGGTTTCCGCCCCCTGGAGTCCACCTGGTCCAACCTGCGCCTCGATCGCTGCAACTTCACGCCAGCCGATGGTGTCTCGTACTACGATCACGAAGACTACTTTCGAGTCGGAAGCCCATACAGCATCGCTGGCTATGGACAGGCGCCGACGGCTGGCTGTCCTTAAGAAGGCGCGCGCGCAGGCGAGGTTAGGGACAGCGCAGCACCGGCGCTGTGAGGGCTCTGATGAGGTGTCGCTCGATCGCGCCGCCCTCAGCCGAGCTGCTTGGGTTCTTTACCCGCCAGCGCTTTTTCCCGGGCCTTGCGCTCGAGCTTGGTGCGCTTGCGCGCCTGTCGCGCTGACTCACCGACCAGGCGCGTCTGTATTTCGACAGAGCCTGCCACGGCAAGGCCAGCGATGCGCACCAGCGGTTGATCTGGATCGGCGACGGTCGGAAAGCGATCGAGGGTCTCGAAGGCGCCGGCAATACCCCAGCCTTCGCATTCGACCGCCAGGGTAGGGGGCACGATGATTTCGACGGCGCCCATGGTCGCCAGCACCTTCACTTCGGTGATGCCGGGGCTGAGAACCGCTTCGCGAAAATCGATGAGGGTGGCGCCCATGATCGAGGTCACGCGCAAGCGCTTGGGAACGCGCCACGAACCCTTGCGCTCGGTGCTGCCCATGATCGAGACGATCCACTTGGCTTTGGCCGCCGGCACGACCAGAGCGGTCTGCGTCTCGGGCTTGCTGAGCACCAGGGCCTCGCCGCTCGGCGCCGCATGAGCGCTTTCCACAGGTGTGATATCGCGGCGCAAGGCGACCAGGGCTTCGCAATCGCCTGCCCGGTGCGCCTGATCGACGCGGTGCTCGAACTCATCGACATCGATGAGGTCGCTAGCGAAGGCCTCGGTGAGGCGACGGATGGTTTCCTCGCGCTCGTCGCGCAACGCTAGCAACGGCGCTTTGGGGGCAGACATCGGGCGGAGCGTAGCGGATCGCGCTACCCTGTGCTTGTGCGAATCGAGCTGCACTGCCACTCCAACCACTCCGACGGCAGCTTGCCGGCCGCGGAGGTGGCAACCCTCGCCCGGGCTCGCCAGGTGACCCTCTTCTGCCTGACCGATCACGACACTTGCGATGGCTACGCGGCCACCCAGGCTAACTTCCCCAATGCCCTGCGCGGGGTCGAGCTCAGCTGCAGCGAGGAGGGTCGCAGCGTGCACCTCCTGGTCTATCAACGCGAGGGCGACGCTCGCTGGGCGACCATGGAAGAGGCACTATCCGCGCAAAAGCAAACGCGCCGTGATCGCGTCTATATGATCGCAGACAACCTGGCCAAGCTCGGCGTGCACTTCGACGCCGAACGGCTCCTCGAGCAGGTGCCCGGCAGCATTGGTCGCCCGCACATCGCCAACGAGCTGGTGCGCCTTGGCCTAGTCGAAAGCCGCGAGCATGCCTTCTCCAGCTATTTGAAGGACGGCGGTCCAGGCGACGTGCAAGTGAATCGGCCAAGCCTTGCGGAAGGCATCGATCTGGGGCGGCAAGCGGGTGGCTGCATGTCCCTGGCGCATCCGCATATGTACGGCAAACAGGCAGAGGCGCTGATTCGTCGGCACAAGAGCCTGGGGCTGAGTGGCCTGGAAGTGTTCTACGGGGGCTACAAGCCCAAGGCCCGACGCAAGTGGGCTGGGCTGGCGACGGAATGCGGCATGGTCGCCACCGGTGGTTCGGACTTTCACGGCGATCAGAAACCGGGGATTCTTCGCCCTGGCGTCGACATGCCCGAGGAGGAATCCAAGCGCCTCGCTGCGTGGCTCGGACGTGGCTAGATCCTCTAACCAACTGATTTGCAATGATCTTGCCCGCGATCGCTTCCCTGGATTCTGGCAGTTTTGTGACAGAGAGATGGTCGATTTTTCTCGCCGCAAGCCGGTGATTTGTGGGCAAACTGCGCTTCATGTTTGTCGTAGATGCCTGCCGCCACAGCTTCACCATCCCCGTCATGGGAATTGCCTTCACCATCGACTCGCCACTGAAGCTGGCTCGTTATGGGATATCTTCCACAGTTTCGCTGGTGGACGACGCCTTCCTCGAGCAAATGCGCAAACACCACAGCGCCGAGTGCGGAGACGACTATGTCGCGATCAAGAAGAACGCGCCCAATGGCCGGGCTCTGCGCTGCACCGCGTACCTCGACTTCCTCGACCGCCAGGTCCAAAAGCAGATGAAAGTGATTCGTTCGCTGCCCTTCGAAGAGGGCTCGGACATCTGCCGCTACTTCGAACTTCTGCCTCCGAGCCCGCTGCGCAGCCAGTACCTCGAGATGCTCGAGTGCCAGGATCCTGCCAAGCGCCACGAGCTGGAAGAAGCGCTGCGGCCGCAGGTGGTTGCCGGTGCCATCAACGCCAACATCATGACCAAGCTCGATCGCGATCGCGATCGCAAGGGCGTCGAGCTGCCGCTCGGCGATTCCGACGCTCTCTCCGCGGCGCGTGGCTTTGCCAAGTCGACGGTCGACGGCTCGCTGATCCTCTCTGCTGGCATGAACCCGCGACTCTTCGCGTACATCGCCACTCTCGATGAGTTTCAGCCAGACGAAAATGGCTATATCAAGAAGCGCCTTGTGCTCAAGGTCAGCGATTACCGCTCGGCCGACGTGCAGAGCAAGGTGCTGGCCAAGAAGGGCGTCTGGGTCTCCGAGTACCGCATCGAGTCAGGTCTCAACTGTGGCGGCCACGCCTTTGCCACCGCCGGTCTGCTCATGGGACCGATTCTCGAGGAGTTCAAAGAGAAGCGCGCCGCCCTCGCCGAAGAGCTGATGGGCATCTTCAACAAGGCCCGCGAAAAGGCCGGTCTCTTCACCTTGCCGAACACCCTGACCACGCACCTCACCTATCAAGGTGGTCTTGGCACCGCGCCCGAGCAGAGCTTTCTGCACGACTACTATCAGGTCGACAGCACTGCATGGGGCTCGCCCTTCTTGCTGGTTCCGGAGGCCACCAACCTCGACAAGAAGACCCGCAACGATCTGGCCAACTGCAAGGACAACGAGATCCAGCTGAGCCCGAACTCACCGCTGGGTGTGCCCTTCTGGAACTTCGTCAACTCCGGCAGCGAGAACGCCAGGCGCGAGCGCATCGCCTCGGGAAAACCCGGAAGTCCGTGCCCAAAAGGTCACGTGGCGCTCAAATGGGACTTTCAGGACGTTCCACTGTGCCGTGCCTCGCGCACCTATCAGTCGCGTCAACTGAAGATCTTGCAAGAATCGGATCTGCCGCAGGCGACCAAGGAGGCCCAGGGCCTGGAGCTGCAAAACCCTTCGTGCATCTGCCACGACCTCAGTGGCTGCGCCACCCTCGAAGCCGGCATCGATGAAAAGGCCACCCCTGCCATCTGCCCGGGCCCCAACGTCGTCAACTTCAAGAAGGTCATCAGCCTCGACGAGATGGTCGGTCACATCTACGGCCGCAACATTGCGATGCATCGTCCCGAGCGCCCGCACGTCTTCCTGCGCGAGCTCGAGCTCTACATCGAGGAGTTCGGCAAACAGATCGCCGACAATGCCCCGCGCCTTTCCAAGTACGAGGACAATCTGCGCGCCGGCGTCGAGTACTACCGCGCTCTCTTCACCGCTCACTTCGGCGACCAGGCGCCAGCGCTGATCGCCAAGCTAGACGCTCTTGCCGCCACGATACCGACGCTTCAGTCGGAGGTCCCGGCGTCGACAGGCGCGGGCGTAGCAGCAGCGCAGCTCTAGTCGATGGCACTTCCGCGAGAAGCAGCCTGGCAACATCTGTGCGCGTGGACGCAGGGCGACTCGCTGCGCAAGCACGCGCGCGCCGTCGAGTTGGTCATGCGCGCCGCCGCCTCGCGCTATGGCGAGGGAGCAAGCGATGTCGAGGCCTGGGGCGTCGCGGGCATGCTCCACGATGCTGACTACGAAGCCTGGCCAGAGGACCACCCGCATCGCATCGTCGCGTGGCTAGGCGAGCAGGGCGAGACGGCCATCGCCCACGCCGTCTCCGCGCACTACACCAAGTGGGGCGTGGCCTACGAGTCAGCGC
>JAHEAK010000434.1 GCA_024642805.1 Kofleriaceae bacterium
GGATGAGCGCCTTGCCAAGGCCATTGAAGAGCTCAAGACCAGTTACTCGGCGCGCTTCATCCGCCTTGCCGATGTCGATCCGCTGACGCCTGCCGCCAACTTCGTCAACTCGCTGGCGTCGAGCTTCGATCCTCATACCGTGTACATGCCGCCCACCGAGAAGGAAAACTTCGACATCTCGATGAGCAATTCGCTCGAGGGCATCGGCGCGGTCCTCGTTGAACAAGAGCACTTCATTGGCGTGAGCGAAATCGTCCCTGGCGGCGCCAGTTGGCGACAGGGCGAGCTCGCTGCCGGTGACCTCATTCTCTCGGTAGCGCAAGAGGGCGAAGAGCCCGTCGACATCGGCGACATGAAGATCAACAAGGTCGTGAAGATGATCCGCGGCAAGAAGGGCACGACCGTGCTGCTGACCGTCGAGAAGGACGATGGCTCGGTGAAGACCATCTCCATCGTGCGCGATCGAGTCGAGATCGAAGGTGCTTTCGCCAAAGGGGCCATCCTGCAACGCAGTGGCGGCAAGCCCGTGGGCTACATCGAGCTATTGAGCTTTTACGGCGACACCACCGGCCAAGATGCCAAGGCCCGTTTCTCCGCCGATGACGTCCGCAAACTGCTGGCGATCTTCGCCAAGCGCAAGGTGGGTGGCATCATCCTCGATCTTCGCTCCAACGGCGGCGGCCTCCTCGAGGACGCCCGTCGCATGACCGGTTACTTCATCAAGGAAGGCCCGGTCGTACAAACGCGCTTGCCAGACGGCACCATCGAAGTGCTCGAAGACGACGATCCTTCGGTGGTCTACGATGGCCAGGTCGTGGTGTTGATCGATCGCTTCAGTGCTTCCGCCTCCGAGATTGTCGCCGCTGCGCTGCAAGACTACGGCAGGGCGGTCATCGTCGGGCCCGGGCCCACCCACGGCAAAGGCACCGTGCAGGCGCTGCTGAGCCTCGACCAACTCAATGAGAGCCCAAAGGATCCGCCCATCGGCTTTCTCAAACTCACCGTTCAGATGTTCTATCGCATCAACGGATCCTCGACCCAGCGAAAGGGCGTGACGCCAGACATCGGCTTCACCGACACCTTCAAGTACCTCAAGACCGGCGAGCGCAACCTCGACAACGCCCTGCCCTGGTCGCAGGTCGACAAGCTCTCGTACCAGTTATGGAGTCACAAGAGCTGGAACACCGCCGACCTGCTTGCCAAGTCGACGGCCCGCCAGGCCAAGAGCGACTTCTTCATTAGCCTGGAGAAGCGTGCCGAGCTGCTCAAAGCCCGCGATGAGCAGACGCAGGTGCCACTCGAGCGCAAAAGCTACGACGCCTTGATAGCCAAGGAGCTCGCGGAGATGAAAGCCCTGACTCCTGACGACGACAAGATCAAGGACTTCTTCACGGTCTCGCCGGTGCCCTACACCAGCGCTGCCGAGGACAACTCCAAGGAAGCCAAAGAGAAAACCAAGCGCTGGCAAGAGGGCCTCGCCAAGGATGCCGTCCTCGACGAGACCATTCAGATCGTCAATGACATGATGAACTGAAGGCGACCGCAGCCCCGAAGATCTCCTCGCTGAAGATCAGCTGCAGGAGCACTCGCTGGAGATCTACTCGCTGATCTCCAGGCGAACGCCGGCGCGGTCCAGGAGGTTCTTGAACTCCTGCTTGTTGTTGCATTTGACGTAGGCCTCCATCGGCTCGACCAGGCCGTCTTGCACCAGCTTCATCAGCGTGTCTTCCATCTTGCACATGCCGAGCTTCTTGCCGGTCTGCATGAGTGAGAAGAGCTGGAAGGTCTTGGCCTCGCGAATGAGGTTGGCTACGGCGCTGGTGCCGACCAGAATCTCGTGGGCGGCGACCCGGCCACCGCCCTTCTTGCGACACAGCACTTGTGCGACCACGCCCTTGAGCGAGGAGGCGAGCATCTGCCGAATCTGATCCTGCCGATCGGAAGGAAACTGGTCGATGATGCGATCGACAGTGGATGGCGCGGTGGTGGTGTGCAAGGTGCCAAAGACCAGGTGGCCGGTCTCGGCGGTCTCGACGGCGATCTCGATGGTCTCGAGGTCACGCATCTCGCCGACCAGAACGATGTCGGGATCCTCGCGAAGGGCGGCGCGCAATGCGTCTTTGAAGCTATCGGTGTGGCGATGAATTTCGCGTTGATTGACCAGGCACTGCTTGTTGGCGTGCACGAACTCGATGGGATCCTCGACCGTGATCAAGTGACACTTGCGAGTGCGATTGATGTGATCGATGAGCGAGGCCAGGGTCGTCGACTTACCAGAACCAGTCGGGCCGGTGACGAGCACCAGGCCTTTGCTGAGGTTGGCCATGTCGAGAATGGCTGGTGGCAGGCCGAGCTTCTCAGCGGAGGGAATGTCGAAGGGAATGTTCCGCATGACGGTTCCCGGCCCTTTGCGATCGCGGAACACGTTTACTCGAAAGCGCGACAGCCCTTTGACCTCGTAGGCGAAGTCGGTGTCGTTGCGACGCCCAAATTCTTCCCAGTTGGCCGCTGGGGTGATCGCCTTGAGCTGGGCCTCGAGGAATTCGGGGGTCAGTACCGGCTCACCCTCGATGGGATCCATTTCGCCATCGACTCGCCAGTAGGGAAAGGAGTCAGAGCTGAGGTGCACGTCGGACGAGCCCGCAGCCATCATGCGATGCAGGATCTGATCGATCCAATGCGTGGAACCGCGATCCGTGCTCTCGATGCGCGCTCGCTCCTTGGCCACCGGGGCCGCTGCGGGTGCGGGTGCGGGCGCTGCCATGGGCTCGGCCTCGGCGGCCAGCGCAGGCCGCTTGGCTTCTGGCGTGGCCGTCGAGCCGACGCTGCCATAGGAGGTGCGCTCGATCTCCAGGCCCGCGGCAGGCTCTGCGACCGCTACACTTTCGGCCACCGCAACCGCCAGGGTGACGAGCACGCTCCACTTGCCACCAGCCGGGGTCACCGCGATGTCGAAGGAGTTGTTCGCTCCTTTGTACACGAACTTCGAAACCGCCCCACGCTCGATGGCCGCCATGGAGCCACTGGGCGCGACCTCAGCCAGCATGTCTTTGAGTTGCTGATGCGAGGTGGTCTGCGTGGCATGTCGATCGCCAGCCGGGAAGCGCAAGACCACGTTGGAGTCGCTACCAAGCACCAGGCCGCTCGCCTTGAAGCGCTCCATGCTCTGTAAATAATTGTCGATGCGGGCCATGGCTCAGCTTTCCTTACTACCACTTGCTCGCTCGATCTCGATCAGGCGAAGCACATGCTCTTTGTTGACGATGAAAAGGGAATCGGCAGTCCACACCCGGAAGAAGCGAGTGCTCTGGTTGAGGTGGTCGCTGGCTCGCCCCTTGCCGTCGGGCGGCGAGAAGAGCAGCTCGCCGTGCAGTGCGTCGGCGTTGGCGAAATGCACTTCGACATCGACGCGTCGCTCGTAGAGCATGGGCTCCTCGTCGGCTTCTTCAACCGGCAGGCTGCCATCGACCAGCCGCACCGAGAGCCACAAGATCTGCCGTTTGTTGATGACCGACCAGCTGCCATCGTCTGTGGTTAGGGCCGGCAAGAAGATCTGCTCATCCTCGAGTAGGTCGAGAATGTGCTGGTCTTGTGCCGCCAGAAAAAGTCCGACTTGCTTGTGCCCGCCGCCTAGAAACGCGAGTTCGACGATGAGCTCTTTCCTGGGAATCTGTAGACCGCTAGTCAAGGAGCCTCCAATGTCTGCGGACAGGTCGATGCCCACGGCATCTGTCCAAGTGACCAGGAGATGATAACGACTCGCCGGCAAGGTGTCCTGCGAGCAGGACAGCAATCCCCCCAAGAGGGCGCGCTACGGAGAGACGAGCTTCGTGGCGCGCTCGACCATGGGCGCCAGCGCCGCACGTGCTGTGCGACGCAGCAGCGGTGAAGACTGAATCAGCTTTGCGAAAGCCGGTCCGAATGTGTAGTAGCTCTCGACCACGATCTCGCCGCTGGCATGGCTGCGCAAGAAGCGATCGCGGAAGCTGCGCAAGGCAACCACCTCGTTTGCCATGAGCGAGCCGTAGGCGGCCGTCGCCACGAAGCAAGCGTCGACGGTGCCTGGCTCGGGCCGAGGCGTCAGGGTCAAAAGACTGGTCACTGGCCCCTGGTTGAGACACTCGTCGACCGCGCGCACGCCGATGGAGTAATTGGTGTTGGGCAAGAGGCCAGCCACCGTGAACTCTTGGGTGGCACCCGCCTGCTCTGGGCTTATCTGCGAAGTCGCCAGGGTGCCTTGCGACCAATTGTCTTCGCTCAGGTCTTTGCCGGCCAGATAGCGCACCTCATAAGCGTTGGCTGTGCCGGTCTCGCCATCGTCACCGGTGGCGCGAAACTGCAGGGTCACGAAGTCGCTACCGGTGTCCACTGCGGTGAGGCCTGACACGGCGCCAGGAGCCGCGACGTCATCGGAGCTGGCGGCCTGCACGCGGAAGCGATACATCTCGCCGGCGTCGCTGGTGATGAGCAGACGTCCCGCGCCCGAGCCCGCCACGCCGGTGGTGATAGTGGCATCTGGCTCGCGAATATCGCCGTCAGCGCCATCAGGGTCGCCGTAGCCGAGGTAGTCGAGAGCAAAGGCAGCCGCGTCGGCCCCGCCAATCTCGAAGGGAACCTGGTAGACGACGCTAGGTTGCCCGCGATAGGGCTGGCCGTAGGTCGACCAGGAAATACCAACCGGCGCTGGGAAGTCGTAGCTGGCGTTTTGATCGAACTCTTTGCTCACCTCGATGAAGGCGATGTACTGGCCATCGGCGAGGGTATAGGGAATGGACCAGACGCTCTTGTAGCCGGCACCGCCGATGGGCGTGGGCCTGCTGATGGCATCAAAGGGATTGGACAAGACCATCGACTGCATGTCGGCGCTGTCGCGGTTGCTGTCGAAGTCGGGATCGTTGCGGGGCGGATAGAGGCTGCGCTCGCTCGCGTGAAACTTGCCCTTGTCAGTGTAGACGGTCGTTGCGCAGGTCTCGGCGTCCCAGAGTTCTTCTGTAGGCTCCACCGGTCGGCAGAAGGTGCGCTCGAGGGAGCTTTGGGTAATCGAGTGGCTGAGATCGCGATCGTCCTCGTCCTGGAAGATCATCTTGGGCCAGCTCTGACCGTGACGATGAGCCCAGACCGGAAAGACCGTCTCGCGGCGCCCGTAGCACCAGCTCGGTCCCGAGTTGAATT
>JAHEAK010000019.1 GCA_024642805.1 Kofleriaceae bacterium
GTGAAAGACCTCCGCCACCAAAGGATGGCGATCGAGGAAGGCCGCCACTTGCGTGGCCGAGTCGCAGCGCTGGGCATGCGCGGCGCTGGCCTCTTGCAGACCTTGCAGGAGGGCGTCGGCTCGCCGCCAATCGAGGATGCCGCCGCGCATGGCCAATAGATCCATGGCCGCGTTGGCAAGGTCGTTGTCGTTGGTGGCAATGAAGCCAGCCAGATCGCGATCCTGACCTGCGAGTGCTTTGGTGCCACTGCAGAGCACGAGGTCGACGCCCATGTCGAGGAGTCGCCCGCGAATGCCCCAGGGCGTGGCGATCGTGGAGTCGACGACCAGCTTGACGCGCGGCGCGCTGGCCCGGGCCTGGGCGACGATGCTCGGCACACGCTGTAGATCCAGGGCTCGCATGAGTGGATTGCTGTAGGTCTCGGCAAAGACCAAGACGGTATTTTCGCGAAAGGCAGCGCGCAGGGCCTCCAGGTCACCATCATCGACGACGGTGATTTCCGCGCCCACACGTCCCGCTAGCCAGCTGAGGTACTTGCTGCTCTTGTTGTAGACCTGGCGAAACATGATGGCATGCGTGCCAGGCTCGAGGAGGACATCGAAGACGAGGGCACTGGCTTGCATGCCCGAATCGCAGGCCAGGGCGGCACTCGCACCTTCGAGCGCGCGAATCTCGCGCAAGAGCGCCTGCCCGGAGCGCGTGCCGTAGCGTGCGTAGAGCTGCGGCAACTCCGACCAGCAGCCCTCGCCGGCAAAGAGGAACTCGACCTTGGCCTCTTGCCAGGCGATGACTTGCTTGGAGCCGAAGAGATCCAGCTGCACGCTCTTGTCGACGGGATGCAGGTAGGGCACGCCGCACGCGCGAATGTGCGCATCGATGCTGGTGTGCAGCTGACGAGTTTGCGGGGACATGCTCTCGAGAGCAGGTCGCGTTGCCGAACAGCTCTCGGGATCGAGCCAGTCCTTGCTGCTCATTCGACGACTCCCAGCCCGAGTGTCGCGACGACGCGGCTGAGCGTCGCGACGGCGGCCTTGGCTTCTTCAAAGCGAGCATCGGTGCATGCGGAAATCATAAAGGCGTGATGCGTGTGCTCTGCTTCGACACGCAGCGCCCGACCTTGAATGCTCAGACCCGCGCGTCGCACCAAGCTCTCGATGCGCCTCTCGATGCCGGGATGGGCCTCGGCACTCACTCGCAGGTAGTGGCGCCTCTCGATGTTGTCTTCGGGCAGCGCTCGCAGCTCGCGCGGCTCCGGCCAGCGCATAGTGTTTTTCTGAGCAAGATCGATGAGGTCTCCCAGGATGGCTGTGGCGGTCGGAAGGCCACCGGCGCCTTTGCCGAAGAGGCTCAGATCTCCAGAGGATGCACACTGCATGTAGACGGCGTTGTACTCTTCTTCCACTGAGGCCAAGAGGTGCCAGCTGGGCAAGAGCAGCGGTTCCACGGCCACGTCGAGCGCGCCCAGGTGTCGACGTGCGCGTGCGATGTGGCGGATGCGATAGCCAAGACTCTCGGCCAGATCACAATCAGCGGGGCGCAGCTCGCGAATTCCGATGACGCGCATGGCCGCCGTCGGAATCCACGATCCAAAGGCACGGTAGGTGAGAATGCTCAGCTTGGCAGCGGCATCGTGACCGTCGATGTCGGCGCTCGGATCGGCCTCGGCAAGTCCAAGGCGCATCGCTTCCTCGAGAGCGCTGTCCAGGCTGAGCTCATCTTGCTCGAGGCGGGTGAGCAGGTAGTTGCACGTGCCGTTGACGATGGCAAAGAGACTCTCGACTTCATCGGCGCGGTGGCTCAGGTGGCGCAGAATCGGAATGGCCGCCACGACCGCAGCTTCGCAAGAGAGGGGCGTGGCCGTGCGCTGCGCCAGGAGACCGAGCTCGGCCAGCTTGTCGGCCAGCAGGACCTTGTTGGCGGTAACGACCGCTTTTCCCGAAGCCAGTGCGGCTCGCACAGCCTTCTCCATAGCCAGTCCACCAGCGGCCTCGACGATGACGTCGACCTCGGGATCACTCACCAGTGCCAGGGGATCGGTGGTGGCGGCGATAACAGCTGCCAGGGGACCGCGTTCTTTGTGAATGTCGCGCACGGCGATGCGGGTGACATCGAAGGCAACGCCGTAGCGCTCGGCGATGGCCTCCGCTTGCCTGTCGAGCATCTCCAAAAGTCCGTAGCCGACGGTGCCACAGCCAATCATGCCGATGCGAATGCGCCGAGTAGGTTCGACGCCGAGTCCCTGAAAGCGGCGCCGCTCGGGAGGCTTCTCGGCACGCAGACAGCCGGCATCGCGCAAGATCTCGGCGAGGCGATCTTGATCGGCGAGGAAGGCATCGTGCCCGAAGTCAGAATCGAGCTTCCACAGAGCCGAGCTGGCGCCCGCCGCCTGCAACTCGCGGTGTAGCTCTTCTTGCAAGTGCCATGGAAAGAGCTGATCTCCAGGGACACCGATGACGGTGACCTCCGCACTGACCTTTTCCACGGCCTCGCGCAGCGCTCCCGGATCTTGCCCAAAGGAGCAGCGATCGATGGCCTCGCTCAGCAATAGGAATGTGGCAACGGGAAAACTCTTAGCAAAGCGTCGCCCGTGTCGGTCGAGGTATTCGGCCACCGGCGGCACCGCCAACGAAGGGCTGAGCAGCCCGAAGCGCGTGTCCAATTCGTTGCGACCTCGATAGGTGAGCATGCCGAGCTGCCTCGCTCGAGCCATACCGGTTTCGACATCGCCGTTGCGCAGGCCATCGCGAACCAGCTCGCGCTGTAGGTGGCGAGTGGCGGTGCCCCAACCATCGGGGCGCAGTCCTGCCGAGATGCTAACCAGGCGCTGCACCCGCTCGGGGTGTCGTTGCGCTAGCGCAAAGCCGACCAGTGCGCCGAGGCTTGCGCCCACGCAGGTGAGTGGAGTCGTGCAGCCGATGCCTTGCAACCAGGTAGCCATGAGGTCGGCCAGGCCCTGCACGCTCAAATGGACGGCATGACTCGTGTCGTTGACGCCTTGGAAGTAAGAACCGTTGCCTGGCCACTCGAAGCACAACACGGTCACTCGCTCGGGATCGATGAGATCCGGGCTGTGCAGTGCGGGCCACCAGGCGCGCTCGTCCTCGCCATTGCCAAAGGGGAAGGGCGTGGCCGTCAAGCCACCGACCAAGAGGCAGACCGGTGCTTGGCCCAGTTCCGGACCATAGGCCCAGCCGCCGAGCTCGAGGTCGACAAGGCTTCGCCCGTCGACTTCCAGGGAGTCTCGACGCACCGATAGTCTGCGAGGCCGCGCAGTCGAGCTGGCACCCTTCATTTGAGGCCAGGACGCGCGCGCTCGCCGGCCGAGCGCATCGCTTCGCGAATGAGACACTGGCTCGGGCACGAGGCATCGTCGGGCTGTTCGGCGACGCAGTGATTCACGCAGGCGTTGGCCATTCGCTCGGCTGGCACACCGGGGTTGCCAGCGACCACTGCTTCGTCACAGATGGATTCGCACTCCTTGCCGTCGGCCGCGATGATGCGACAGGCAAAGCTGCGACACTCGTCGCTCCACGAGACCTCGCTGATACCTGTGGGCGCGCTCAGGTTTTGCAGGGAGCGAAGTTGGCGCTCACTGTGCCAGCGCATGAGTGCTCCGCCCAGGAAGAGCAAACCGCCGAGGACGAGAACGTAGCGGCGATAGCGAGCCAGCGAGCCAATGCCCATGCGCAGGGAATAGCGCAGCGGCCCGTGTCATACAAGGCTAAGCCGCTGATATTGCCGTGGCATGTGCGAGTGGAAAGCATGGGCAGTTCACTGAACTTCGAGTTACAATGAGCTATGCGCTTTTTTGTCAAAGCAGTGGCCACAGGTTTTGCGCTCAGCATGGGTGGGGCGATCTTCAAGAAGGTCAGCAAGAAGATGGGCCTCGATGACGACAGTGCCAGCAAGGATTCCACGGATGCGGGCAAGGTGACGGAGGCGGAGCTCGAGACCGAGACTGCGCCGCAAGCGTAGTCCTCTGCGCGTGTCGCAAGTTAGGCAAGGACCCACTGCGAGAAGTTCAACTAGCACCAGGCTTACTGCTGTCGATGCCTCAGCTCGACGATCCGTACTTCAGTCGCGCCGTGGTACTGATGCTCGAGCACAACGACCTCGGCTCCTTCGGCTTGATCGTCAACCAGCCCAGCAATCTGGCCGTGGCTGACCTGGTCGCCACACTCGAAGTAAGTTGGCAGGGAAGTTCGCGGGCTGCTGTCTGGAGCGGTGGCCCCGTCATGCCGGGCTCGGGTTGGATTCTGCACTCTGGCAGCGAGCTCCTGATGCCCGCCGAGCCGACTCTCGACCAAGCGCTCGAAGGCAGCGGAACCGTTCGCGTCAGCGAAGGGCTCTACGTTTCGACCTCGGAGGAGAACATCAAGATCCTCGCCGAGGACCCGCCCGAGCACATTCGTGTGCTGCTGGGTTATTCGGGCTGGAGCGCGGGACAGCTGGCCGGCGAGATGGCCAAGGGCTCATGGCTGCACGCCGACATCGACACCGACTTGCTCTTCGCCAGCCCGCCCGAGCAGATGTGGCAACGCTTCCTCGACGGCATGGGCATCGATCCCGAGTCCATCGTGCAGAGCCTCGGCGTCCACTGAGGCGCGCGCGCTTGTACAGAAATTACCGTCTCGCTCGCTGTTCAGAAGCCAGCTGCAGCGCTAGTTTTTGGCTGTGCTTCTCAAACAGCTAAAAGGTCATAAGGTTGGCATCTGCGTCTCTGGAGGTCTGGACTCCAAGACGGTCACGACTCGTCTGCGCGAGGCAGGGGTGGATGTGCTGTGTTTCACGGCTGACCTGGCCCAGCCAGACGAGACTGATATCCGGGACGTGGTCGAGAAGATGCGCCCCACCGGCGCCGAGACCATCGCCGTGGATCTCAAGGCCGAGATGGCCGCAGCCTGCTATTTGATGATTCGCACCCAGGCCATGTACGACGGCGGCTACTGGAACACGACTGGAATTGCCCGCGCTGTCACGACCCGCGGTCTCATCAAAGCCATGAAGGCCAAGGGCTGCACCGTGCTTGCTCATGGTGCGACGGGGCGTGGTAACGATCAGCTTCGCTTCGAGCGCTACACCAATGTGCTCGCCCCCGAGATGCGTGTCTACGCTCCATGGCGAGATCCGGAGCTATTAGAACAATTCCCAGGACGGCAACAGATGGCCAGCTACCTGGCCGCCAAAGGCATCGAGGCTTCGGTCGGTCCACGCAAGCGCTACTCGACAGATGCCAACCTGGCGGGGCTATCGCACGAGGCGGAAGACCTGGAGTCAGTGCAGACGCCTTGCACCATCGTCGAGCCAACGATGTGTGTCTGGCCGCATCAGGCCCCCGAGGAGACGCGCACCGTGAGCATGCGCTTCGACAAAGGTGCGTGTGTGGCATTGGACGGCGAAGAGCTGAGTCCACTGGCGATGATGCTCAAGGCCAACGAGCTAGCAGGTCGCTATGGCATTGGTCTGAAGAACGCACTCGAGAACCGCGTCATCGGTACCAAGAGCCGCGGCGTCTACGAGGCTCCTGGTCTGGAGCTACTGGGAACAGGTATGCGTGCCGTCTACCAAGCCACCATGGATCGCCGCTCGACCACTCTCTTCCATTCGCTGTCGCGACTCATCGCCGATCAGATCTACGACGGCAGGCTCTACGATCCGAGTTCGCGCGCGGCACTGGCTGCCATCGATGTCATGACCGAGTTTGCCACTGGCACCGTCGAGCTCGACATGTACCGAGGCCATCTCTATTTCCATGCACTGCGCGATTGCCCGCACTCGCTGTACAACGAGGCGGATTCGTCCATGGAAGCAAGTGATGGCCTCAATCCCGCCAGCTCGCAGGGCTATGTCGAAGTGCAGGCTGTCGAGGCTCGCTCGCTGGCCAAGGCGCGACAAATTCCCCCGCTCGACTGAGAGCGACGCGCGGGCTGCCTGCGTAAGCAGCTGATATTACACGGCTTGTCGAGCAGGCCGGGGCTGGCCATGCGCGCCTGGCCTCGCGTCCTGCTCGCAATAGAGGCGCCAGCCACGCGGGCATAGGATCGATTTTGCCGTAGGCTTTGAGAGCGGAATGGTGCGTGCGTTGCATCGCTTGGGGCCGACCTTCGCCATTTCGTTCTCAACGCCATGTCGCCGACCATGCTAGCCCGCCGATCCGTGATGGCCATTGCCCTCGCGAGTTTCCTGTTTGCGCAGGGACAGGCAGCCTGGGCCGATGAGCCCGAGAGCTCGAGTTCGAGGGAGCCGCCCGCTACCTCCGAGCCGAGCGCAGGAGCTCCTGCCGGAGCTCGCGGGAGTTTCATCGATGCCGATGGCAGCTTGCGATCCTTCGAGGACAGCTACGACGATTGGTTCCGGAAGCCGCGTGGACCAAAGCGCTTCGGGATTGCCGCACTCGAGAGCGCCGCCGTTCTGGGTATTGGCCTTAGCTACTACTGGTTGCGCGCCGACTTCAATCGCGTCGATTGGGACAGGCCCAGTCTGGGCGATCGAGTGACTTTTGGTGCCTGGCGCTTCGACAACAACTCCAACCTCTTCAATCACATCTTGCACCCGCTGGCGGGCGCTAACTTCTACGGCACCGCCCGGGTGAACAACCTGAGCGTCTTGCAGTCCTCGATCTACTCGGCCACTGCTTCCTTCGTGTGGGAGTTCGCACTCGAATGGCGCGAGCTGGTGAGCATCAACGATCTGATTTTCACGCCCATCAGCGGCGTCGCGGTCGGCGAGTTCCTCTTCCAGCTTGGCGACTACTTGACCTCGACCCCAGCAACCAGGCCCTGGCACACCATTGGTGCCTACACCTTCGGGTTGTATCGCTCGGCCCATGAACTTGCAGCAAGGAGTCGCAAGCCAATTGCCTTGCCGGTCGACAATCTCGGCTACAGCACGGCCTACTGGCATCGCTTCTACCTGGCGGGTGAAATGATTGGTATCGCCGGTAGTGATCACTTCGACGAACTCTATGGCCTGCGTGGCTCGGCGGAGTTGGCGACGATTCCAGGCTTCGCTCGCCCCGGTCACTTCGATCTCACCTTTAGCAACGGTGACTTCACGACTGGCGAGTTCGACATCGCTCTCAACGCGGACGATCGCTTCGACACCGATCTGTGGGCCAGCGCCAGCCTCTACGGCCGCTATAGCCAGGACTACGAGCAGGTTGGAGCGAAGCACGCCTTGCGCGGGCGAGCCACGCTCCTCAGTGTGGATACCGCCTTTCGATTCTCCGATCACTCCTTTTCCGATCGCAGCGATCAGGTTGCCGTCGCTCATGCCGTGGCGCCGACCGCACGCTTCTGGTTCAAGAACGGCCCCTGGCGCCTGGATTTCGACGTTGGAGCCAGCTTCGACTTTGCGGCGGTTCGATCCCTAGCCTTCGAGGAGTGGCGCAGTGGACGGGATGTCTCAGGGGTCAAGAGCGTCCTCATTGAGAAGAATTATCAGTTTCACCTGGGCGGCTCAGGCCGCACTCACCTGGTGCTTGGCCTCGGTCGCCTGTCACTGGGGCTCAGCGGCTCCGTGGGCGCCTATGACTCGCTCGAGGGACTGGATCGCAAACAAGAGCTCGTGACCGACGACGTCTCTGGTGACGAACAGATTTACGAATACGAGGCCTACTTCAGCGGCGGCATTCCGCACACAGCTCTGGAGTTTCGCTTTGCCGTCGATCGCTTTGGTCGTTCGAGCACGATCAGCAACTTCACTGTCGAACGTTGGGACACTCGCCTCACCGGCAGCTTCGGAGCCAGTTTTTAGGAGAGCGCCATGGCAAGGCATCGGATACTCGGGAGGGCTGGCGCAGGAGCTTTGCTGAGTATCGCGGCGAGCGCCTGTGCGCCGCCCGCCTCGTTTCGGCCCGCGTCGTCGTCGATGGGGGCCACTCGGCAAGAGCTGGGTGTTGGCCTGGCGGCGATCGGCCCGCGACCCTACGTGAACGAGTCGAGGTCCTACGTTGGCCAGGCGTGGGCCAGCCGACGCATCTCTCGCGCCTTGCGAGTCTCAGGCATCGCGGCAGCGGATAGCTCGGCGCTAGCGGCAGGCGGCGCGCTGGCCTGGTTGCCGCTGCGATCGCCGCTCTTGAGCGCGGGATTCGAGGCTGAGCTCGGCTATGCCTTTGGCGCGCTCTCGATGCCGATGGCCGTCTCGCCGAGCAGGTGGCTGACCATCTACACGGCACCTCGGGTGGGAAACTTTGGCGATGTGCTGACGCCCTCCGTGCCGCTGGGGGCCAGCTTCGAGTTGCCAGGTGGCTTCGCCCTTCGCACCGAGGCAAAGGTCAGCTGGGCCGATCTGAGCTACTACAACCGCCGCCTCACCCTCGGGCTGGCTCTGGCCTACCAGTTCGACGTCACTTCGAGATGAGCGACGACCGGCAGGTGGTCCGAGTTGCCTGACACCGTGACCCAGGCGTTGAGTGGGGCGAAGGCGTCGTTGAAGAGAATGTGATCGAAGGTGCTGTTGAGCTGACCGCCAAGGGAACGATGACGCCAGGTGCCCTGCCCGGGATGAAAGAGCGGCAGGGCATTGGAGAAGCCCTGGTCCTCGAGGAAGCGAACGGCCTCCCCATCGACGCCTTCATTGAAGTCACCCATGACGATCGTGGGCAGGCCTTGCAAGCAGCCATCAGAGAATTGCGTGATCGACTGCAAGTGATCGGCACCGGTTTGCAAGAAGGCTTCGACCGAGTTGTCTCGACCCGTGAGTGGTGAGCGCAGATGGATGTTCAAGAGCTGCATCGTGCCTTGCGGCGTCGATACGCTGACGTGCCAGGCGGGGTGCCAGCCGTTGGGGCCGGGATGAAAGCCCTGATCGGTGATAGGAAAACGCGAGAGCACCGCCAAGCCGCCACTGTTAGGCGCCGACTGAAAGAGCATGTGTGGGTAGGTATCGGCGTAGCGCTCGCGCAACACCACTTCCCACTCAGGCGTGACTTCTTGCAGCGAGATGAGGTCGGCGTCATTGCTGCCGACCGCCTCGACCGTTTCTGGATCCGAGTAGTGCTGGAACTCCACGTTGAAGGACTCGAGCTTCAAGTGAAAGACCCCCGGGGTTGGATCCTGAGGCTGCATCGGCGCTTGACCGCAGGCTGCGGCGGCACCGAATAGAGACAAGAGGAGGGGGATTGCGCAGCTTCTAAGGAACGACATAAGGACGATGCAGGAAGGGTAGCAAGCGAGGGCTCGATGTCTTTGGCAATCTTTTCGCGGGGCTAGTGTAGGTCATCCACGTACCACCTCGCTGTGCGCGGGATTGGCCGATCGGTGTGATTTCGGCGCTATGACCTCTTGGAGCGCGATCCTGCGGATAGCTCGGTCAATATGTCGAGCTGGGTTTGTTGGATCTCCATCATTCGGTCCCACTGCACATGTAGCAAGTGGTCGATCTTTTCATGCAGGGATACCAGTTCCATCTCGGCCTTCAGGTTGACTCGAAAGTCCTGTTCGGCCTGGATGCGATCGCGAGCCTGCGAACGATTCTGAGACATGATGATGATCGGCGCTTGCAAGGCGGCGACACAGGACAGCACCAGATTGAGCAAGATGTAGGGATAGGGATCGAAGGCGTCTGTTGCCAGCACCAGCGTGTTGACCGTCGTCCACAGGATCAGAATCACGATGAAGCTAATCACGAAGGGCCAGGAGCCCCCGACGCGAGCGATGTTATCGGCGGCGCGCTGGCCGAAGGTAGAGCCTGTCCACATGGAGTGCTCGAGCAGCTCAACGCTGTGCTCGTGGGCGGCCGCCCGCGTTGCTACTTCGAGCTCGACCGCGCTCAGTTCTCCTCGCTCTAGTTCGAGCTGTCGAATCGAATGTTCGACACGTGCGACCTTGAGGCAGCCAAGGCACATAAATCCCTGTGCTCGAAAGTGGTCGGGGTGTTTGGCTTGTACGGTTTCCAGCAAAGCGGTGCGCAGACTAGCCAGGTTGACGCGCTTAGCCCCGCTCGTGTCGTTGCCGCACAGACGACATAGGGAATCATCGGCTGAGCTCATGGGACGACCATACACTGGCACCAACTCGAGGGCTTTGCATCGGCCGCGCTAAACGCTGCCAGGAGCTAGAACTGCCAGTGCAAGCCGGCTTGGGCAATGAGCGCCAGTCGCGAACTCAGGAAGAGATAGTCGCTGTAGACCGTCTCCATCGCGCTGCCGTCGAGATAGGCCGAGAGCGAGTCGCCCTTCCATTCGTAGCGCAGGCCGCCGGTGACCGTGTAGTAGTCACTCAGGTCGCGATCCAGAGTGCGATAGTGAGGAAATCCATTGGCCGAGACCAGGTACTCGCGTTTCCAAAAGTCGGCGCCCTGCTGCAAGTAGAAGCGTGAATAGACCGAGAAGAGGTGACTGTCAGATTTTTCCCAATACACATTGGACTCGAGAGTGTGCGCGCGCACGCCCCAGGAGTCGGCGAAGACTTGATAATCCAATCGAAAGGAGCCGGGCAGAGCGTCGATGTAGCGCAACAAGCGCACGGCTCCGGCGTGGCCAATGCGCGTGTCGGGTACCTCCTCGTTGACGCGCATGGGCAGCCGATACTGATCGAAGGTCGAGAGATTGAGTTTGACGCCATCGGCGCGGGCTGCATCGATGCCAGCTTGATCGAAGAGAGGCACGAAGCGGTAGGCCTTCTCCATATAGCCATTTTGTACGCTGAGGGTGTAGACCACCCGCACCAGGGTCTTGGGATCGATCACCTGTGTGAGGCTGAGCGCGCCACCATGGCTCGTCAGCTTCTTGGAGAAGGCCGAGGTCGGCGTGCCCGTATACCCAACCGTGTCCAGGGAGATGTCGTAGCCGAGACCGAGGGTGGTGTCGGAGCTGCCGAGCTGGCGCTGGAATCCAACTCCAATGCCATGCGAGACGTAATCGGGCTCGTAGGAGTAGCGGTAGCTCAGCGAGGGCAGATTACTGCCGAAGGCCTTGGCGAGCCCAAGGTTGAGCTCCTCGCGCACTTCCGAAAAGCGGTTGGTTGCCTGTGAGACGACGTCCACCGACGCGGCGGTCACTGCATCGACGACGACTCGCGCACTGACGGCGCCGCCGTCCTCATCGAGATCGCGGTGCACGGCCACCTGCGGGCTCACCACCATGACGTTGTCTGTGTCAGTGTAGAAGAGAGTGTCCGTGTTGATCTTCCAGGGCGCGCCTTCATCGGCGAGCGCGCTCTCTTGCCAGGTAGCAGCGGCGAGGCTGCCAGCGACCAAGAGCGCTGTCAATTGCAGCCGCAACCGCCGCCTCCGTGGCCGAAGCCACCGATTGCCCCTTCACGCGTGCCAAGCATGTGTGCGCGCAGGGCATTGCGGTCTTCGTCGCCATCGGGCGACATCGAGACCTTGGCCAGCTTGGCCCGCTGATAGGGCTTGGTCGTGGCGCAGGCGGCAAGCGAAGTGAGGGACAGAACGAGCAGGTACTTCTTCATGGTAATGCCTCGGTGCAAACGGCACGTCCCGCTTCGTCACTCACGCCCGAGCGAAGCCAGGCGTGAAGGCAGCGGTACACGGGATCGTTTTGATCCGGCCACAAGTTGCCGCCCTTGTGAAAGAGGCCGCCAGCATCGACGGAGAGCGGTTTGAGCAATAGGAGTTTGTCTTCAATCTTGGTGTCGCTGGTGTCGAGACCCGAGATGGCAAGCATGTTGGCGAGCATTTCCTCGTCGCTGGCATCCTTGCCGCGCAACGCGACCTCGGTTCGCAAGCCACGGCGCGCGTAGAGCCGTAGCGGTCGACCAGCGTTGCCGTGACAATCCAGGCTCGTGCACCCCGCTGCCAAGACGGGCTGCACATAGGTCGAGAAGTCAGCGAGGGTGCCCGTGGTGTCGAAGGCGTCGGTGCTCTGATCGTTGACACAGGCGCCGAAGATGGCGGCCGTGCAAAGCAGCACTGTCGTTGGCCCTACCCTCATGGCGCTAGCTCCGTGTACCAGACCTTCTCGACGTGATCGACGTCAGGATCGCTGCCGTGATGACATGCCGCGCATGAGCCTTCGCGCCAAATCTGGCTCTCCATGGCTCGCTCCTCGCCGCCCGCGCTGGTCACGCCGACCGAGATCGGAAAGACAGGTTGCCAGGGAATGTCGAGCTGACCTTTCGATCGTTGCTTGGGGGCCGAGAGGTCAGTGCGAACGCGCACCATGAAGTTGCCCTTGCGATTGGTGAGGGCGGTGAACTCGTGATTGGCGGCGTCGAGGAAGCTCACCTCGGCACCCGATAGGCCATTGGAGTTTGGATCACTGGACTTGTCGTAGATGGTCCCGGCCAGCACGAAGACCGGGCCGCCGGGGCTGTAGTCCGCGCCATGGCACACCAGGCAGGGCTGGCCCGGTCGATGCTCCGGGTTGCCATCGGGGGCGTCGCCCTGTTCGGCACGCAAGGCCTCTTCGGGGCTGGTGCCGATGCAGGCGGAAAGCGAGAGCACTCCCAGAAGCGCGGCCATGGCCGCCCTAGGCAGCTTTCCGATGGACTCTCTCGTAAACGACATGATGAGACTCGAGCGTTTTGATTCGTGCCACTCAGACTTTGACAGATTGAGAGCGGCTCGCAAGCGCTTGTGGATGGGCATTGCCTCACTGCGCCTGGCAGGTTGGATCCTAGCCGCAAGTTCTGTGATTGTCGCTGATCCGGCAATTTCTTAATGGTCCGTTAACCCGCGCAAGACCTGCGCGAGGTGTATCGTTGTGGGTCGATGGTTGGGTCAATGGATTGTGCAAGGCGGGCGCGCTCGACCTGGCGCCTGATCTGTGCGGCGCCCGCCTCGCTAGCTGCGTTGAGCGCTTGCACCCTCGTGGCTTGCGCTGGTCACAGCCCTTCGGCGAGGGCCTCACTCTTGCCCCTGGAGGCGCCAACCTCGATCCAAGTACCCGCGAGTAGCGTGCGGCACCGCGCACTTCCCGCCGTGAACATCAACGTCGATGATGGCATCTCACCCGATGAGGCGGCGCTCTTGGCCGTCGCTGGCAATCTCGAGTTGCGTGCCTACCGCAGCCAACTCGCGGTGTCGCGCGCCCAGATCATCGAGGCAGGTATCTTGCCCAATCCTGTGTTCAGCGGTGCCCTGGAGTTGCCGATGGCTGGCGCTACCGAAGGCACCAGCGCCGGCTATTCCGGCGGAATCGAGTGGGAGCTTACGGCTCTGGCTGGTCGCTCGGCCAGGCGCGGCGCCGCTGCGGAGAATCAGCGCGCGGTCGAGCTCGACATTGCCTGGCAAGAGTGGCAAGTCGCCGCGCAAGCGCGCGCGACCGTCTACGACATCGTCGCTCTCGGCGAGGCTCTTGGCGTGGCTCGCGAAGCCGAGTCCCTCGCGACCCAGGACGCGGAGCGCCTCGCCGAGGCCCGCAAGACCGAGCTTGTCACGGTCCTGGATCTGGCCTCGGCGAGAACGGCGGCCGCCGAGGCTCACGTTAGAAGCGTCGATTTGCAAAACGAGCTGGTCAGTTATCACTTGCTACTGGTCAGCTTGTTAGGTCTGGCGCCGGAAGCGCAAGTCCGCATCAGTTCCGAGACTGTCATGCCCGACCAGCTGCAGGTGCCGAGCTTCGAGGAGCTGCGCGCCGGCCTCAGGGAGCGGCGAATCGACTTGCTGGCCTTGGAGAGCGGCTACAAGAGTCAATCGCTTGCCTATCGGGCGGCCGTGCGGGCGCGCATTCCGCGCATGAGCATCGGACTGGTTGAAGCGCGCGACACGGCCGATTTGATCACCACCGGGCTTGCCCTGTCGATCGACCTACCTGTCTTCGATCGACACCAGGGCGAGATTGCTGCGCAAGATGCGGGTCGTGAGCAACTGCTCGCGGAGTATCAGGCGCGCGTCTACCAGGCCGAAAGTGATATTGCCGCACTGCTCGCCGAGCTGCGCTGGATCGACGAATCCGAGCAGGCCCTCCAGGTGCAAGAACCCGAACAAAGCCAGCTGGTCGAACTCTTGCATCAGGGACTGCTCAGCGGTGTCGTCGACGCCAGTGACTACTACAGCGCGTGGACGCGCCTATATGAGTTGCGCTTGGAGCTCATCGCCAAAGGCCAGGCACGCATGCACGCACGCATCAAGCTGCAAAGCGCGAGCGGGGTGTATGAATTTCCAGTAGCTGCTCAGGGGGACAGAGAGTGAGTTCGAAAAGAGCTGCCGGTCGGATTGTGGTCGCGATGGCCTTGCTTGGCGCCGGCGGGGCGGTCGGCTATCTCGTCGCCGGGCAACACACGCCGCCTCCCATCGCGCAGGGCGGTGGCAACGAAGTTCCCCATGTCACCGTCGCTGCCCTCGAGCAGCGCGAAATTCAGCAGGTCATCGTTGCCTACGGCAGCGTCACGGCGGCTCCCGCGCACAGCCACACCATCAACGTTGCCTTCGAGGGAATGGTGCAGAAGATCCTGGTTATGCCCGGGCAATTGGTGGCCGCGGGTGAAGCTGTGTTGGAAATCGCCGCCAGCCCTGAAACGCGCCTGTCTGCGGTCGAGGCTCGCAGTGAGCTTGCCGGCGCCGAACGCGAGCTCGACGTCCTGCGAGAGAAACTCAAGCTCGGCCTGGCGACGCGAATCGATCTCGATGCCGCCGAGCTGCGAGTACAGAATGCCAAGAGCAAGCTGGCTAGCCTTGCCGGGCGTGGTGGTGGCAAGGGCCTCACGCTGCGCGCCGCGCAAGCGGGCGTCGTTAGTCAAATCCACGTGGCCACGGGACAGATCATCGGCGCCGGCGACGCCCTCCTCGAGTTGATCGACAAAGATTCTCTGGAAATGATCGTCGGTGTCGAACCCGAGGACACCGCAGCCATCG
Organism: Kofleriaceae bacterium; assembly: GCA_024642805.1. Taxonomy (GTDB): domain Bacteria; phylum Myxococcota_A; class Polyangia; order Haliangiales; family Haliangiaceae; genus NORP324. The sequence goes on from JAHEAK010000019.1 coordinate 14,762, forward strand.
TGGGCGAGCAAGCTGTCGAGATCGAGGCGATAGGGGCATCGGCCAGCAAGGTGCTTCACGGACGCGTGGTCGGGGTCGCCCAGCGAGTCAATCCCGAGACGCGTCTGGTCGACGTGACGGTCAAGGCCGATCCGGGGGCAACTCTTCTGCTCAATGAGTTCGTGCGCGCCAAGATTATCGTGCGCTCCAGCAACACCATCGTGGCACCACGCGCGGCCCTCTTGCCGACAAGTGAGGGCTATCTGGTCATGTTGGTGCAAGATGGCAAGGCAGTCTTGCGCCCCGTTGAGCTCGGCATTGAAAACGACGATTTCGTCGAGCTGCGTGCACAGGGCTTGGCCGCTGCCGCCCAGGTCGTGGTGGCGGGCGCAACTGGCCTTGCCGATGGATCGATGGTGGTTGCGGAGCCCGCCCCGTGAGCGCGGCCTTCACCGAAAGGCACAAGCGCTCACTTCTCTTCTTGCTGGCGGCGCTGGCGCTGGCCGGTGTTGCCAGCAGCGTTGCGGTTCCCGTCGCGCTCTTCCCCAACGTGACCTTTCCGCGCATCGTAGTCAGCATGGAGGCGGGCGATCGTCCTGCCGAGCGCATGGAGCTCGAGGTCACCCGCGTGGTCGAGCAAGCGGTGCGCGCGGTGCCCAAGGTCGAGAAGGTTCGCTCCGTGACCACACGCGGCAGCGCAGAAGTGTCGGCGAGTCTGGCGTGGGGCAGCGACATGGTGTCCGCGACGTTGCAGGTCGAATCCGCTCTCAATCAGATCCGCAGTGAGCTGCCAGCCAACACCACGATCGAAGTGCGCCGCATGGACCCAACGGTCTTTCCCGTGGTTGCCTACAGCCTGACCTCCAAGAGGCACTCGCTGGCCGAGCTGCGCGCGATCGCGGAAGTGCAGATTCGCCCCGCACTGTCGACGGTCGAGGGAATCGCAAGCGTTGCGGTCCTGGGAGGCGATGTGCAGGAGGTGCAGGTCACTCTGCGCGCGGATCGTCTCAGCGGCTACGGCTTGACCATCGCCGAGGTCGCCGATGCTCTGCGCGCCAGCAATGTGGTCAGTGGCGTGGGTCGCTTACAGGCGGAAGGCAAGCTCTACCTCGAGCTCTCCAACACCGAGCTCACCAGCCTCGATGATGTGCGCGCGACCGTGATCTCGACCGGCACCAACGGCTTTGTTCGACTCGATGACATTGCCAACGTCAGCCTGGGCGCCGAGCCGCAGTGGACACGAGTCACCGCCGATGGGCAGGACGCAGTCATCTTTCAAGTGCACCAGCAGATCGGCGGCAACACCGTCCAGATCTCCAACGACGTGGCTGCCGAGATTGCCCGCCTGCGCAGTCACTTGCCCAGCGAGCTGGTGTTCTCGACATGGTACGACCAGAGCGATCTCATCACCGCATCCGCGCGTAGCGTGCGCGATGCCGTGCTCTTCGGCATGCTTCTGGCTGCTCTCGTACTCTTCGCCTTCCTGCGCAACTGGCGCCTCACATTCATTGCCTCGCTGGCGGTACCGGTGGTGATGGCGACCACGGTGCTTGTTCTCTACATGCTTGGCATGAGTCTCAACATCATGACCATGGGCGGCATGGCGGCCGCTGTTGGTCTGGTCGTCGACGACGCCATCGTCATGACCGAGCACATCGTCAGGCGCCTTGCCCACGAGACCGGCAAAGCCCACGAAATCGTCCTGCGCGCGGCGCGAGAAATGACCATACCGCTCACCGGATCCTCGGCCTCGACCATCGTCATCTTCTTGCCGCTGGCCTTTCTCGGTGGCGTTACCGGCGCCTTTTTCAAGGCGCTCTCTCTGACCATGGCGATCGCGCTGGCTGTGTCCTTCATCTTTGCCTGGTTGGCGGTGCCCGTGCTCTCGCAATCGCTGTTGCGAGGTGTCGAACTCGAGGATCCCGAGATTCGCGACGAGAGCGCGCTGCCACAGCGCATCTACCGGCGTCTGCTCGCCGGCCTCTTGTCCCAGCGCTGGCTGGTCATGGTCATCGCCCTCGTCTTCCTTGGGCTTGGTTACGCCTCGTACCAGCGGCTCGGTTCAGGCTTCATGCCAGCGATGGACGAGGGCGGCTTCACCCTCGACTACCGCGGTCCTCCAGGCACCTCGCTCGAAGAAACCGATCGCATCTTGCGTCAGCTTGAGAACATCCTGCAGACCACGCCCGAGATCGAGAGCTACTCGCGACGCACGGGATTGCAGCTGGGCGGTGGCGTGACCGAGGCAGACGAGGGCGACTTCTTCATACGCCTTCGGCCGCTGCCAAGGCGCGATGTCTGGGCGGTGATGGACGATGTGCGTACTCGGGCCGAGGTGGCAGTGCCCGCCCTGGCCATCGAGATGCCGCTCCTCATCGAGGATTTGATTGGCGACTTGACCGCGGTGCCGCAGCCCATCGAGGTCAAACTCTACGGCAATGACCAGGCCGTCTTGGGCGAGCTAGCCACGAAGGTGGCGGAGGACATCGGCAAGGTCGAGGGCTTGGTCGACATCAGCGATGGCGTGATCTTGGCTGGCGACGCACTCGACATCCAAGTCGATCGCGAGCTGGCCGCGCTCGAAGGTATGACGCCGCAGAGCGTAACCGATGTGCTCACCGACGAGCTCGAGGGCAGCGTGGTGCCTGGCTATCTCATTGGCGTCCGTATCGTCGGCCTGCGCATCTGGTTAGGAGCCGAAGAGCGCAACAGCGTGGCCGACATCGCGCGCCTGCCCGTGCGGGCTCCCGACGGTCACGTGTTTCCACTCTCTCGCGTGGCCAAGGTACAGCGCGTCAGCGGCCAGCCTCAGCTCACCCGCGACAACCTCGAGCGCATGGTCGCGGTCACAGGTCGCATCAGTGGTCGCGACATGGGCGGTGTCGCCGCCGACGTGCGCCGCATTCTCGATGGGCCGGGCTACCTGCCCGAGGGCGTGTACTACCGACTCGGTGGTCTCTACGCCGAGCAGCAGAGCGCATTTCGAGGCTTGTTGATGGTTCTGATCGCGGCGGTGGTCCTGGTCTTCCTGGTCTTGCTCTTCCTCTACGAGAGTTTTCTCGTTGTCTTCGCCGTGCTCATCACGACACTCTTGGCTGTTACCGCCGTGCTCACTGGCTTGTTCGTCACCGGCACCGAGCTCAACATCAGCGCCATGATGGGCATGACCATGGTCATCGGCATCGTCACGGAAGTCGCCATCTTCTATCTCGCTGAATACCAGGAACAAGAGCAGCTCTCTGGCGACGCGCGGCTGATTGCGGCCGGCGTGCACCGCATGCGTGCGATCGCCATGACCACCCTGGCGGCCATGTTCGCGCTCATCCCCTTGGCCCTGGGCATTGGCGAAGGTGCCGCCATGCAGCAGCCACTGGCGATTGCCATCGTCAGCGGCCTGGCCGTGCAGCTGCCGCTGGTGCTCTTGGTGTTGCCCGCGCTCTTGTCTATCTTTGGCGTCGAGAGACGAGTCGCCAGCGACAGCGAGTAGGGCGAAAGGCCACCAGGGCCATCAGGCTCAAGAGGGTCAGCGAGGCCCAGCCGCTTGCGCTTCCTGCACCCGCGCTGCAACCTGCGGCCGGTGTGCGAGCGGTGTTCGGATTGCAATCGCTATCGACTTCGAAGACACAGTCGGGAAGGCAACAGCCATCGTTGGGAATGCACTCGATGACACTTGAGCAATCGACAGCAGCTGGATCCCCCGGGTTGCCAGGATCCACGGCGCTGGCCACGTAGAAGACGCTGATGTTATCGAAACCACCGCTCGACATGCCGCTCTGTTCGAGGGAGCTGCCGTTCTTTGTGAAGCTAACAGTGCCTTCGTTGTTGCTGGCCGCGCTGGTCGAATTGTGATCGGTGAGCTCCATGCGCACGGTGTACTGCCCATCGGGCACCTCGAATCCATCGGGGTCCTTGAAGTCCCAGCGAGCCGTTAGGGTGCCATGACCTTGGCGGGTGGCACCGGTGATGACATCGCTCATGCCGCTTATGCGAGACTTGTCGGTAGCCACCGCGTTCCAGGCTCGCAGGTAGCCGACGCGCCGATTGCCATAGCGCATCAGTGTGCTCACGAAGTTGCCGGCACTGTCTTCGATCCACACAGCCAGCACGTTGCGAGGGGCGTAACGCGGATTGATGGTCGGCTTGGTCGCGAAGCTCACCTCCAACTGATCGGCATGTGCGGCCGGTGCCAGGACTGCCAGAGCAACGCTCGTGGCCACAATGATGGTCGCAAGATGTGTACGTCTCATGATGCGTCGTGCCTCTACTGCTCGGCCCTTAGGTATCGCGCTGGCTTCGGAGTCTGAAGAGCCTCCAATCGCCGCTAGCTGGTCCGACTTTTAGCACTCCCTCGGCCGGTTTTCTACAGATTCGAAGGATGCGGCGCTTGCGTGTGGCGCGCAGCAGGAGCGAGCTAACTCCGCCTATCAATGGTGACAGAATGCGCGCAACTACGTGATTTGCGCCACCTCTCGGTTGGTCGCCGCTTTCGACACGCAAGAATGGCGAAGCGATGTCTACATTTACTCGTTATCGACGAGGCCCTGCGCGAGTTGTTCGTTCATGCGCGCAATAACTCCCGCTTCCAGGTCGGCGGCCGCGTGAGCATCGAGCAAGCCGCTGCGGGCCAGCTTGCGCAGCGTCGAGCGTTCCACGAGGGCCAGGCGTTGGGCACCTTCGGCCAGCTGCTCATCGAGCTCGGAATCACCTGCTCTCTCACTGGCCTCGTGTTCTGCGCTCGTCAACAAGGATCGATAGCGCGCCTCGAGAAGCTTTTTGGCGTCATGCGAGATGACGCCGCGCTCTTGCAGCGATTCGATCTCGTCGATGGCGGCGCGCAAGGACAGAGCGCTGGCACGTGCGCGTGCGTAGCCGGAGTGATCGTCGCTGGCCATCATCCCGAGCTTGCGCAGCAAGGGCTTCATGGTCAGCCCCTGGAGGAAGAGCGAGGTTCCGACCACGCCAAAGACCAATGTCACCAGGAAGGTTCGGCCTGGAAAGCCGACAGGAATGGTCAGGATGAGCACCATCGAGAGCGATCCGCGCAGGCCGCCCCAGACCATGACATGACTCCAGCGACGCGGAATGCGGTCGACGATGAGGCGGTTCGCGATCGGCAGGAGACCGTAGATGGCCATCGCTCGGCCACCGAGCACCGCGAGGAAGCCAACCACGATCGCTGGGATGTTGCTGGCTAGATCGGAAGGTTCGAGCTCAAGGCCGATCAGC